>JAPLHP010000042.1 GCA_026389585.1 Chloroflexota bacterium
GGCCCCCATCCACCTCTCTCCCATCTTGTTCAAGACCATTAGCCTCTTCTGTTCCTTCCTGTTCAATGTCACCGTCTCCTTCATAGGGTGACATTTTCCCTGAACGCTTAACCCCTGTCATAATCGTAGAACATCCACAATGTGACGGTACGACGCGTACTTGGCCAATGAAGAAGCCCACCATGTCATTTCCGAGAAAGCCCACTATGTCATTCTGAGCGCAGCGAAGAATCTCGATTGTTACGCTTACTTGTGCCAGCAGCCTGTAGGGACAGACCTTTAGGTCTGTCCGAAGCCTCGGAAGGATGACCCGACGCTTGGTATTTCTCGCAATCCGAAGGTCTGTCCTAAAGAGGGTGTCTCAGGGTTCGCTCTTCTGGAGTGACAATGCACGCCGCATCATGTCATTTCCGAAAAAGCCCACTGTGTCATTCTGAGCGAAGCGAAGAATCTCGGTTACTTGTGCAACCAAGCACTAGGCCACCCTGTTTGCAGTGAGAGGGTGGCCTAGTACACAATCCAAGCGATTAGCAAGTCTTGCCGGCGCTTAGAAGTGATTTAACCGTACGTCTTGGTGTACTTCTCCATTAGCTTGGTAGGCTTCCACCACTTCTTGAGGCCCATGTCCTCGGCCACCTTGTTGGCGGCGATGTAGCCCGGTCCGCCGGTGACCATTCCGCCAGGATAGGTGGACGCACCGCACATTGGACGTGGAGCACTCGATGTTGGGTCGGTTGTAGCTAAGCTGCATTATGTTGTAGTCGCCGTGCTTGATAGCGCCGCGCCGCATGTTCGGGAAGCGGATGGCGATATCCTCCGGCGTCTCGCCGAGGGTCATAATGATGTTCTCTTTCTTCATGTTCGGGGCTGCCTTATGCCATTTCTCCAGCACCGCCGCCTCGACTTCCTTGTTCTTCTTCTCCCAGCCACCTTCGATCCCATAGGGAGCGTGCATCTGGAAGAAAGAGACATGGGCTCCGGGTTTCCGCACCAGGTGCGGGTCCCAGAAGCTTTCGCAGGTGACGTGTCCGCCCATAAGCTTGTAGTCCAGCTTGCCCTTTATGACGTTGCTCCAGTGAGCCACAACCTGGTCGGTGCTGTCGAAACCGACGACGGTCATGAAGCTCTCGTTAGCCCAGGGGTCATCGCACTTGTACTTGGGCATCTCCTTGGAAACTGTGTGCAGGGTGTAGTAGCTCCATTTGTCATACTTCCAGGACTCGGTGGCTTCCTTCAGGGTTCCCGGCAGGTTCTTGCCCCCGATCAGATCCAGGAAAGTGGTCTGAGGGTCCAGGCTGGATATGACTACCTTGGAGTGCAACGTGCGGCCTTCCACGGTATCCACGCCGGTGACCTTGCCATTCTCTATTATGATCTTGTTTACCTCTGAAGCCTCCAGTATCATCCCGCCGTTCTTGATTATCTCGCGGGAGAAGGCGCCGGCCAGCTTGTGTGATCCTCCCAGCAGGTAGGACTTGTCCATAGCCCGGGTGAGCAGCAGAGGCACGAACAAACCCAGCCCGGTCTCGTTGGGATCCAGTCCCCACATGCAGGTGGCATAGAGCAGCATGGCCCTCAGCTTGTCGTTCTCAAAGTGCTCCTTCATGATCTCCATGGGGCTCTTCTCGTTGAGCTCTATCAACTCCCGTCCGATCTCGGTCTTCTGGAAGCCCACGACCAGGTCCAGGGATGGCTTGGGCGGGAAGTAGGTGGCCGGTCCCACTATCTCGTCCATCATCCGCTGCCAGGATCGCATCTGTTTGCCAAAGGCCACGGCGTCTTTGTGCGAGTACTTGTGGATGGAGTCGACGGTGTCCTCTATCATCTTTGTCAGGAGCAATGTGCTGCCGTCGCCGAACACCATGGCCATCTGAAGGTTGGGTTTGATCCACGTTAGAGCGTGGACATCCAGATTGAAGTCCTTGAGGGCCGGCATGTAGTCCACCATCAAGTGGTAGATGGCATGCATGTTGGAGTAGTAGCAGGGGAAGAGTACCTCTTCAGTGGCCAGCCCGCCTCCGACTTCATAGCGTCGCTCAACAACGGCGACCTTGGCTCCGGCCTTCGCCAGGTAGGCCGCTGTCATCAGGCCGTTGGGGCCGCCGCCTATGATCACTGCATCCCAGTTACTATCGGCAGGAAACTCGTCAAATAGCTTTCCGCAAATCCCGTCCATTATGTCCTCCTTCTTTCTACGGACGCTTCGCCGATTTCTTACCCTGTTGTGGGATATACCAAGGCGAGGCATACCACCATTTCCCGGGCTCGGCAATCCCGTCCTCGATAAGGGTATGCATCAGGTTGTACCCACAGGCCATCAGACACAATCCACCTGGGTGCGTTGATGACTGATGACATAGGTATAGCCCGTCGATCTGGGTGCGGCCGCGTGCCAGTTCCGGCATAGGCCGCGTGTTCCACCATTCGTCTCTGGAGGGTCGGACTCCGTACCAGGAGCCGCCCAGCAGTCCCGTATTGCGGAACTCCGAATCGTACGGCGTGTTCACAAAGGTCTTGACTATGTTGTCGGAATCAAGGTTCTCACATATTACGCCGGCCAGTTCGAGATTGTAGGCATCCATCTCGGCCTTTATCTTGTTCAGGTTGTCGGGGCCTTCCGGATCGTACTCGGGCGTGGCCACCATCGTATCGAAAGGACCGCAGATCTGTTGTCCGGGCCTGGTGCACTGCGGGTGAGTGGTGTCATAGTTCTCATTGCCTACCCAAAGGAAGAGGCCCTCCTTGGCTGGCACCCTGGGTCTGCCTTTCCATCCCATGACCTCCGCCACATGGTTGAAATACTCCTTCCTGGTGCCCGCGCCACCAATAAAAGGCCCGCCGGTGAAGACTCCTTCGCCGGACATGGCCGTGGCGTACTTGGGACGGAACTTGAGCTGCTTGCGGGTCAGCCAGTGAGTCACGTAGAGACTGCCGCCCTTGAGGCTGAGGTCCTTGATCCGCTGTGCAAAGCCGGCATCAATGTGACTCGGCCCAATCAGTTGTAGGAAGGTCTGCCGGATATCGGTGGCGCTGATCACCGCCTTCTTAGCCCAGATTCTTTTCTCCCCGCGCGGGGCAGTGTCTCTGAGTCGCACACCGACCGCCGTACCATTGTTGATGATTATCTCGTCCACCGGACAGCAGGTGCGCACCACGGCGCCGTGGGCTATAGCACAGCGCAAAAGAGAGTGGTAATAGCCGTGTATGTTGCCGCGTGGGCCTACGGGCCGGGGAATGTAAGGCGGCGTGACCATCACCGCGCTGCAAAAAGCCGGAATAGCCTGACCCTCGAAATGGCCGTGAGCACCGGATACCAGGGCAACGTAGCATTGGAGGGCCTTAAAGGGCTCGCCCTTAATGTACTCGTCTAGGAAGTCAAACATGGTCATCCGGAGGAGTTCTTCAGTCCAGACATCAGGCTGGTGCTTCTTGTACACCTGCATGAAGGGGATGTTGTCCGCTGTCAGCTCGACCTCCGGAGGATGGGGCGGGCACCAGAAGGTGGCCCTCAGTAAATCGGTGGTGAACATGGGCGAGCCGAGGAAGCCAGCGATCTTAGCCCAGCCCATGCCATCTTCTGCTGTTACCTGGTACATCCCCTCGCCGGTCATGAATCCCGTCGGCTGCTGCCGATACTCCGGGTGCCTGGCGTGAAGGTCCATGCGGAATCCATACTTCCACAACTCCAGTTGCTCCCACCCCGGGGCTGCCCCACCATAGTTGGCGATGGCGTGTGGAGAGAGGCGCGCGCCGGCAATAGGCTCGGTGTTTTCCTGGGCACCCCCGCATTCCGGCCTCTCTTCGACAATGCAGACGCTCAGACCACACTTGGCCAGATAGGCCGCTATTGTGGTCCCATTGTGCCCTCCACCTACAATGACAACATCATACCTTTCATCCGCACTCATATTAACCTCCTGTTCAACGATTTAGATCCTGAGAACACTAAAACAAGGCCACAACCAAGAAGCGATAAGGTAGAAAGGTTTTCCTCTATTGTGGGCCTTGATAAAAGGCTCTCAATCCCCCCCAGGGCATCTTTAGTTAGCTTAACCCAAACAACTATGCTTTGCGTATCAGGAATATCCTGAGTCGGCTATCAGGATATTCCCTACGTATTAGCTTTGGGCTAGTTGCGCTGTGGCTGGGCTGCTGCCCCATTGTCAATGAGCCCGTGCTGAAAAGCAAAGTGACAGATGTCCACATCATTGCGCAAGAGCAGCTTTTGCAGGACGCGCGAGCGGTAGGTCTCAATGGTCTTCGTACTCAGGCCGAGGATTGCCGCCACCTCCTTTAGCACCCGTCCCCGCGCCAGAAGGCAGAATACCTGAAATTCCCGGTCGGAGAGACTTTCCAAAGGCGCAAGGCCTGAGCGACTGGATAGAAGCTGCAGGTTGACTACGTCCTTACCTATGTCTGACAAGAATTTTCGTCCCTGGGCTACTGCACGAATGGCTTCATGGAGTTCCCGCGTGGAGGATCCTTTGGTGAGGTATCCCAGACAGCCAGCCTTCAGGGTCCGGACGGCATAGTGTTCCTCTTGGTATCTGGTGAGTATGAGAATACGTACATCAGGGTGGAGGGAAAGGAGCCGCTTGGCAGCCTCCATTCCATCCATCTCAGGCATGGAGATGTCCATCACGACTACGTCGGGATTGACCTCGATGAACTTGCTGATTGACTCCCGTCCGTTGCAGGCCTCGGCCGCGACGCGAATATCCTGGGCTTCCTCGATAACGCGTCTAAGACCAGCCCGGACCAGGCTGTGGTCGTCTACAAGAAGCACATTAATCATGGCTGTGTCCTTGACCTGCGAAGTTGACACTGGCATCAGCATGGCTGGGGCTTATGGGCAAGTGTGCCGCCACGCACGTGCCCCGGCCGCCGCGGTTACGCTTGATGCTGAGTCTGCCGCCCACCAGTCTGGCCCTCTCGCGCATACCCAGCAAGCCCAGCGAAGGCAGATCGGAAAGCCGCTTCAGGTCCATGCCTGCCCCGTTGTCGGAAACAGACACGGACAGCACCGTGTCCGTGGCGGTGACTTTGACCTTAGCTTGAGATGCTCTCGAATGTTTCCAGACATTGGTCAGAGCCTCTTGGACGATGCGATATGCAGAGGTAGCAGTCTGCTTGGGCAGCATTGGCTCATCGACTGGAGCTTCGACAGGGCAGGAGATGCCGCTGCGCCGCTCGAAGTCTTCAGCATACCACTGAATTGCCTTCACCAGCCCCAGTTCATCCAGTATCTCTGGCCTGATGTTGACCGCAATGCGGTGTGAGGTGGCATCCAACCGCTCCGCCAGATCCAGTATTGCCCTGGCCCGCTCACGAAGCACAGGTGCATCTGCCAGTTTTTCTGCCAGCGAAACAGCTTCTATCTTAAGAGCGACAAGTTCTTGCCCCAGTTGGTCGTGCAATTCCCGGGCAATGCGAGCCCGCTCCTCTTCCTGGACCTCTATGATTCGTTGTGATAGAAGCCTGAGTTGTGACTCGGACCGCATCAGGACTTCCTCAGAATGTTTGCGTTCCGTGATGTCCATGAAGTTCGCTAAAGTTGCCGGTCTTCCATTGTGTTGGATGGAAGACACCCTCTCTATGACCCACTTGGTCCGCCCGTCATGGCTGACAAACCTGAATTCATATGGATTAGACCGCTCTCCCTTTAGCATAGCCAGGGACATTCGTCTTGCCATATCCCTGTCCTTGGGCAGGACAAACTCGCTGGCATCCGTACCTAACAATTCCGATTCGCTGACCCCGGCATGTTGCTGGAACTGCAGGTTGACGAACTGAAATTTGCCGTCCTGGACGATGTAGACGGCAATTGGTGAGTTATTGGCCAGGGTCTTGAACAGCTCCTGCGCGCGGCGGCGTTCTGCGATATCCCTCACTATGCCGATGAAACCGACGGGGCGGCCGTCTGGGCTGCGCAGGATGCTCACCTTACTCTCCGTCCAGATGGTGGAGCCGTCCTTGCAGATGAACTCCAGGTCCATAGTCCACGACTTGAACGCCTCTTCCTGGCTTTGGTTCACGCCGGCCTTGATTTCCTTGAAATCTCTGGCGACGATTCCCGCGGACCTGGACGTGAGGGCCGCATCTATCCACCTCTCCCAGTGCTGTCCCAGCGCCTGCTCTGCTGAGTAGCCCAGGAGGTGGGTGACTGAAGGGCTGACATAGGTCACGCGCATGTCCAGATCCAGAGTGCAGATAACGTCGGCCACATACTCGGCAAGCAGAAGGTACTTTTTTTCAGTTTCGCTCTCAGGCCGATTCTTCCTGGACTGTTCGCGATCGGCCGCCAGCGTTTTTGGACTCCCGCCGCCATTATGGCGCCTAGCTTCTTGGCTGGTAGAGCGCCGGCGCATGTGGTTCAAGCTTTTCGGCTCATTCCCTGGCCGTTCATTGTCATTCATTGGGGCACTCCAAAACCGTATATTACGCCTGCGGTTTCGCAAAAGGAAGAATAATCTATCTGATCGCCTGTGGTGTATGGTGCGAGCGCAAAAGTTCTGATCCTCACTGTAGCCCTTGCCTTACATTTACATAATACCACCCTGGGCAAAAAGAGCCCAATTACAGCCTGATCAATGACCTAACCTAATGACCAACTAACATTCTAGCCCTTCTGTCGTTGTCGGTATGCCTTGATGTAGCGAGCGGCGTGTCGATCGCGACCCAACACCAAGTCAGTAGCCAGTATCATTGAGCGTACCTGGGTCACGTTCACAATGGGGCAGGTTATTCCTGCGGTAATGGCTATTGCCAAGAAGGCACCGTTCAACAGATGGCGGTCCGGTAGACCGAAAGAGATGTTGCTGCCCCCCAGTGTCATGTTCACTCCCAGTTCAGCTTTCACCTTGCGGATGGTCTCAATGGTCACAATGCCAGCCTTGCCATCAGCTCCAATTGCCATAGCCAGACAGTCAATGACAACATTCTCGCGTGGTATCCCCAGTGCCTCAGCTCGCTCGACGATCCTTCGGGCTATGCCTGCCCGTCCGCTGGCATCACTCGGGATGCCCTTTTCGTCTATTGTCAGGCCGATGACCACTGCTCCGTATTCCTTGGTCAATGTCAGGAGTTCATACAACGAACGCTCTTCACCATTGACCGAGTTGATGAGAGGCTTCCCTTGATATACCTTCAGGGCTGCCTCGATGGCCTTCGGGTTATGGCTATCAAGACAAAGCGGCACGTCCACTGCATTCATCACGGCCTGTACAGCCCGGGGTAACAAAGCCACTTCATCCAAGCCAGGGACCCCAACGTTGACATCGAGAATGTCGGCCCCGGCTTGAACTTGAGCAATCGCCTCTTCCTGCAATGCCTGCATGTCATCGGCCTGCAACGCGGCGACCAGCTTTCTCTTGCCCGTAGGGTTGATGCGCTCGCCGATGAGCACTGTTGGATGGCCGTTGCCAATGAATACCTCTTTCGTAGCGGATGATACTCTCGTTTCCATCAATCACCTCATATTCCAAATCCAATGGAGGTCGCTTTGGCGAAGGTCTGCATGAACCCTGGAGCACTGGCCAGTTCAATATACTGAATTCTGCGGGCCAGGGTTTGTGCCTCAAGACGCTTGCTGATGGAGATGAGGGCCATCTTGGCCCCCATGCCAGCGGCATTTCCCACCTGTCGAAAACGGTCGAGGGGCAGCGGTGGCAGCATACCAATTGTCACTGCGCTGGTCAGATCCAGGTAACTTCCGAAGGCACCGGCGATAACCACCTGTTCGATACCCTGCTCGGCGATACCCTTGGATTGCATTAGCACTTGAATACCTGCGAGTATCGCCCCCTTGGCCAACTGAACCTCTCTTACATCATGCTGGGTTATAGTAATCGCCGGGTGCCCACCACGCTCCTCCTCATTCACCAGTACGAACTCGCGCTGGCCATTTGTACCTCGCACCAACGGATGATCGTGCATTCTTCCAGCGGCATCCAGTACACCAGCCAAATAAAGCTGGCTCACAGCATCGATGATTCCCGATCCGCAAATCCCTGTTGGCAGCCCTCCACCGATGGTCTGGTATTCGACTCTGTTATCTAGCAGGCGCAGCCGCTCTATAGCCCCTGGGGCAGCCTTCATGCCGCACTTGATGTGGCCCCCTTCAAAAGCTGGGCCTGAGGCGCAGGAGGCACTCGCTATCTCACCATTGCTGACGAGAGACACCTCAGTGTTAGTGCCGATATCGAGCGCTATTATCACTCCCTTCGACTGCCAGACCCCTGTGGCCAATAGCATGGCCACATGGTCAGCACCCACAAAGCCAGCGACGTTGGGAAGGAAGTGCACATAAGCACCGGGGGCAACGCGAAGGCCCAGATCGCGGGCCTTAATGTCCAGAGCCTCTTTTATGGTTGGGGTGAAAGGCGGCTGAAGCAACTGTCCTAACGGCAGACGCAAGACCAGATGATGCATGGCAGTATTGCCTACTACCACTGCCTCGACTATATCCTCTGGCTTGACCTTGGCCTTTGTGCAAAGATCAGCAGCCACCCCATTCATTGCCTCCATGGCTAGTTCGTGGAACCGTATACCATCGGATGGTGACTCCTTGGCAAGTGCAATTCGAGTGATGATGTCCTCGCCGCAGGCCGCCTGCGGGTTTGGAACCCCTTGAGAGGCAAGCGTGCGGCCATTAGCCAGATCAAGCAGGTACCCTGCAATCTTGGTAGTGCCAAGGTCAATAGCCAATCCCAACTGGGGGCTCGGCCAGTGCCCCAAATCTACCACCTCATCGCCCCGCACTGAAGCCTGAATCTGTCCCCCCGATGGCGCGGGCTGTTCCAAAAGGCTCTGCATGGCTTGAACGTCGACGGTATTGCAGACGATCTGGTGTTGACTCAATAGGCCCTTCAGCAGAACCTCTCTTCTGGCACCAGGGTCTGAATGAAGCGGAGATGGCAAAGTGAGGCGATAGGCCTTTACGGGAGACTCCACGGCAACGGAGACCTCCAGCCCCTCCACCTGCGCCCGCTGCAGTGTTGTCAGGGACTCTGATGGGACATTGATCCTGCAGTGTCCAAGCGCGCGGGTCTGGCAGGCAAGGCGATAGCCATTTGCCAACTCCTGCGGAGAGAGTGATTGCTGCTCACCAAGGGTGATAGGGGAGACACGTCCGGTCAGCACCTGTAGCTTGCATCGATGGCATGTTCCCTGGCCACCACAGATGCTGACCAGGTCCAGACCGACTTGGCGTGCGGCTTCCAGGAGCGATTGATCTTCGCGACACTGTGCCCGCAGAGCCAGGGTTTCGAAGTCTATTTCATGCGTTGCTGGGCCTCGTCGTCCGTTCACAGATTTGCTCCAGGTTCACTCCCCCGATAATCCCTGGTTCGATCTCATCAACGATGGTGGTGTCAGGGATGAAGGCTGGGCAGGAAGAAATGCTTAAACAGCGATAGGGTATCTACCGTACTTATGCGCGGCGTCAACCATCCACTTGAGCCTGATCGGGTCCACCGTCGGATGGGAGTGAGACGTTGATAGAATGTATCCTCCGCCGCGGGCGGCATCATGTATCGCCTTCTTGACCGCTTCTTCTACTTCCTGCTGGGTGCCTTTCACCATAAGATAGGAAACATCCAGATTGCCGATCAGGACAAGCTTGTGCCCTACCTTTTCTCTAACCTTGCCCAGATCCATGCCCTCCGTGGGTTCCAGGGTGATGATGCCGTCAAAGCCCCACTCGATGAATTTGCCCAGCAGGGCATAGATATTCCCGCAGGAATGAAAGATGAATTTTCGTTTTTGCCTGTGAACAAAATCGGCCACCCGTCTGTAGCTCTCTCCATAGAGTTTCTCAATGAGATCGGGGCGCATCAATGGCCCGGTCTTCTGTCCCAGATCATCTCCTCCCAGCACCACTTCAACGCCGGATTTCATGACGGCATCCAAGTTCCTGATGTAGAGATCGGTGTGAAAACTGATCACCTTTTTCACAAACTCGGGCTTTTGATAGACTAATCTGGTGAAGTTCACGAACCCGATCGGCTGCCAACTGTTCTCAAATATACCCGGTGCTGCGTAGCCGATGGAATAGATCCGGTCGCCATAGTTATCCACGAGCTTCTTGTGGAAGCTGGCGATGTTTCTGATCATCGTCTCAAAGAGAGGAGCCCTTTTCTCGACCCAGGCCTCCCATTTTTCTTCAGTATCACAGAGAGCACGGCTATAGTTGACTGTCATATTGCCGTCAGCATCTGCACCCAGATCCCAGACTCTGCCGTAGGGATCATACCAGGACCACCCCAAAGAAGCCTGGGCATCCCTGTTCATCTTCATGAGAGCATATATGGTCCAGTTCGCATCAAACCCCAGCTTGATGGCACCCTGCATAGCTCCTGCGGAATTATCGTAAAACATCTTGTTCCAGAACCGATTCGTGTTCAGCAATGCCTTGATTTGATTTCCCAGCACGGGCTTTTGCAGCATACCCACAAAGTTGGCCGGCTTCTTCTCCAGGATCTGATTAACTGTGGCCGGATCCATAATCAAGCCCATCACGGGGACCTGATCCGGTTCCTCATGGTTCATCGCCGCTAAGATGCGTTCCTTGAAGGTCATTTTGAGGTGCTCCATCCCTTGATGATATCGATGCCGGTGATGGCATCTGGGGCAAAGGCATCCGCTGATATGTCCCTGGCAACTCTTTCCGAGAGCGCTGCCCCACCGATGATCACCTTGACCTTCTCCCTCATGTTCTGTCCCTTCAGCTCTTGAATGACTTTCCCTAGTTCTCCCTCGGTAGAAGTCAGGAGGCATGACATTCCCAAAGCGAGAGGCTTATGCTCCTTGACGGCATTGACGAATTTCTCTGTCGGCACGTTAACTCCGAGGTCGATCACCTTGAAGCCGGCACTCCTGGCATAGTTTATGAAGATGTTCTTGCCCAGATCATGCAAATCATTAGCCACTGTGCCAATGACAATGGTCCCCCGTGATTGAGACAATTCGGCCTGCATCAATGGCGACAGCAGATTCATAACCTCTTTGGCAATCTCACCAGCATAGACCAGCTCAGCGAGAAACCATTCTCCTTCTTGGAACCTTTTTCCCACAACCTGCAAAGCCTGGGTAACAGCATCGACAGCTTCTTTGACTTCGGACTTGTTCTGCAGCTTGATGACTGAATTAGTTGCCTTGAGCGCCGCGTCCATATCCAGCGCCAGCAGGCCGTCCCTCAATTGATCGATGGTGTCGTTTGACATTATTCAAGTCTCCTGACCGATAGGGCTAGCCAGTTTATGAAACCACAGAGAACATTGTGCCAGCGCTTCGCTACTATGATACTGAGCCATGTTCTGACCGTCAAATCATCGAAGATTTAACCTGCACCGCTGTGTCATTCTGAGCGCAGCGAAGAATCTCGATTGTTATGCTGACTTGTGCCACCAGGCACTGGGCAGCCTGTAGGGACAGACCTTTAGGTCTGTCCGAAGTCTTAAACTTGTGCTTAGTTGCAGGAATAGGCGTCATTCGCTCATGGTGGTTGTCGTCCTTCTGCGGAAGGACGACCCGACGCCTCTTGGTATTTCTCGCAATCCGAAGGTATGGTCGAGAGAGGGTGTCTCAAGACTTGCTATTCTGGAGTGACAATGCACGCTGTATCATGTCATTCAGGCTGTGTCGCAACTCAGTCCGTAGTGTCGTATTATTTAAGCAGGCAAGAGCAAATATAAAGGGGGGAGTTATTTATGGCACTACGAGAGGGCAACCGGCAGCAGATGGAGATGATGCCACCCAGCATTGAGCAGTACATACCCGATGATACTCCGGTAAGGGTATATGATGCCTTTGTGGAAGCCATGGATTTGAAAGACCTGGGGATCGATATCAATCCCTCGAAGGAAGGTAACCCCTGCTACGATCCGCGAGCGATGCTGAAGCTTCTCGTCTACGGCTACTCTTATGGTGTTCGAAGCTCACGCAAGGCTCTCAAGAAGGCTCTGGGGCAGTGCGTCAATATGTGTATGAAGCTTGACCTGATAGCGGGGAATGTACTGTTTGTGGATGGAAGCAAGATACGGGCCAATGCCTCAATCAAGAATACCTGGTCGGTGGAGAAGTGCCGCAAGGTACTCAGAAAGGCCGAGCGAAGGATAGAGGAGATCATTTCGGAGTCCGAGGCTATTGATAAAGAGGAGGAGGGCATGCCTTCTCTGGTATCGGTGAATAAGGAACTTGCCGATGCTCAGGTTCTGAAGGAACGAATCAGCCAGATAATGGAGGAGTTGAGAGAGAGCGGGAAGCCGGTCGTCAACACTGTGGACAAGGAGTGCACCCGGACCAACAGCGTACAGGGGACTCATGCGGGCTACAATGCACAAGTGGTCGTGGATGACGGTAACGGACTGATAGTGAGCTGCGATGCGGTAGGTGCCAATAATGACATTCTCCCCGACGCAAGCGTCGGGGTATCACAGTAACCTTAGTTGGTCTTTGTGAATCTGAACATATTGAGATGCACGTCCTTGCTCTTTAACATATTTCCCGATGGCTTTTTCATTCCCGTGTTTCCCAACAGT
>JAPLHP010000043.1 GCA_026389585.1 Chloroflexota bacterium
GGCAAGTGCCTCTGCATCTATACAGATGTGGAGAAGACCTGTGCCTCTATAGCTAAGTTCTCCAAGAAAGATGCCGACAGCTATCGTCAGATGTACAAGCTGTTCGACGAGATGATGAAGAACATTGTCGGCCCGCAGACCTATGTCCCGATGGGGCCCGCTCCGCTCATGGCCGCCTTTGCTGAGTCGACATCTCTTGGTGCGCAGATGACTGCCATGACAGAGAAGACCCCGGAAGAGATAGTCTGCGAGATGTATGAGAATGATGTCGTGAGGACGCTCATGCTCTACGCCTGCTGCCACTGGGGTCTGGACTACAGCCAGTCAGGATTGAGCTACCTTATACCCCTCTACTTGAACAGGCTGGTGAACTATTATCTGGTGGCTGGCGGGTCTCACCGCATTTCCAATGCCCTGGTCAAGAGATACTTCGAGAACAAGGGACAGGTGCGCACCAGTGCCCAGATCAAGCGTTTCATCATCGAAAACGGCACTGCCAAGGGTGTGGAACTCGAAGACGGTACCCAGTACCTGGCTGACAAGGCCGTCATCAGCACGATTGATACCCACCAGACCTTCCTCAAGTATGTGGGGGAGAACAACCTGGACAAGGATTTCGTGGAAATGGTCAAGATCTGGCAGTGGGAGAAGTGGAGCCTCTTCGATGTGCATCTGGCCCTGGCGGAGCCGCCGCAGTTCAAGGCAGCCGCCTCCGATCCCCAGATTAACAAGGCCTTCATATACCTTATCGGCTACGAGAACCTGGCCAGCCTGAAACGCCACTGGGACGAGATGAAGCAGGGCAAGATGGCGGATGATGCCGGGTGCAACGCCACCTTCCCCAGTGTCCATGATTCCTACCAGGCGCCGCCTGGGAAGTGCTCCGGGCTCATCTCCCAGATGGCCGTCTATGATCTGAAAGATGGCGGGCATGAGAAATGGCTGAACCGCAAGTTCAGACAGGAGTATATGTGGAAGCAGATTGCCAAACTCCAGCAATACGCCCCCAATATGATGAAGGACAAGGTACTGCAGACGTACATCACTACTCCAGCCGACATTCAGAACAAGTTCGCCAATATGGTCAAGGGCGGCTACAAGCAGGGCGCCTACCACCCGCTCCAGATGGGATACCTCAGACCTAATCAGGATTGCTCACAGTACAGAACGCCGGTGAAGAACCTCTATGTAGGAGGGTCAAGCGTTGCTCCCGGTGGCTGTGTGATCTGGGGGCCGGGTTACAACTGCGCCAATGCAGTGGCCGAGGACCATAGAATAAAGAAGTGGTGGTCAGAGCCAAAGGTAGTCACCGAAGCAATCAAGAACAACTACGTCATGAGACCATAAGGTAGCTCACGAAAGGGAGTGAACACAAGATGCTATTCAGATCGACAGGACTGGGGAAGACAGAACTCAAAGCCAAGGTCTCCGGTATGACCCGTCAGGGCGACTATTTGATCCTGCAGGTAGATACCCTGGAGCCGGTGCGCTGGAAGATTAGAGCGGCCTTCAGCATGCCGGATATGTGGACAGTCATAAAGTTTATGCTCAGATTCTCCAATCTGAAGATCATGCTCTCCCGCCGGTGGTTCCGGGAGGCAAAGCACCCTGGCGAGTTTTAGCAACTCTCCAGCAGCATTCACCTGCGTAGTGGCGGTTCGCGAACTACCACTACGCATTCAAATGTCATCGCGAGGAGCGCAGCGACGAAGCAATCTCTGTAGTCCCTGAACGCTTAACCCCTGTCATAATCGTAGAACATCCACACCATAGCGTCTGGAAATTGATACCATAGTTCTAATGTGATATTCTAAATCGAATCTCAAGGCATAGTTATCCGATGATGACTTCATAGAGTTGGCTGTGGCATTGCTGGCTTGTCCAAAGCCAGCGTCTTTTGCAGAAGATGCAGATTTTGCAGTCTTGAGTCTGGCAATCAGGAATGAGCGTTGGAGAAGGTGTGGGAGGCACAACGGTATGTTCGGTTGGCTAAGATGGCAAACCCGTGCTGAGCGTGAGGGATTATCATCCCACTACGAGAGAGCGATGGATATCGAGTTAAACGGGATTCGGAAGGAGAAATCTGACCATGTGGATGCCTAGTCGTTTCCATCGAGGCAATGGCGGCCATAATCACTGCCCTGAGTGTGGATGCTTTGTGAAGAAGGCTGAATCTGTCAGTGGGCAGCCCATCACATTGTCGTGCACAAACCCGAAGTGTAGAAGCAGGCGGAGATAATTGCCCGGGCAAGACTGGATAGGAGCGGATCAATGACAAAAGAGAGAACCAAAGAGGAGCTTGTTGAAAGCGTTTTGGAGCTAGGGGAAAAGGCATTTCGTGACCTCTTCCCCATCTTGCCCAAAGAGTGGCTTAGCCTGGATCTGACTATGCCACAGCTCAAGGTTGTGCTCCTTCTGTTCCTGAACGGGCCAGAGCGAATGGGTACCATTGCTTCTGCATTAGGTGTTAGCCTGGCCACGGCAACGGGAGTGGTGGATCGTCTGGTAGAGAAGGATATGGCAACGCGGGAGGGTGACCCAAACGACCGCCGCATAGTCTTAATTCGCTTGTCAGATCAAGGAGAGAAGCTGATAACAGGGCTGTGGCAATTGGCACGAGGCAACGCTGAATTGCTGTTGAAGGCGCTTGATCAGCGAAAGCTGCAGCTACTTAATGAAGCACTACATTCACTTCTGGAGGCTGGGGAAGCAGCTAGAGAACAGCTGCAAATCTGATTGAGATGGGCCTTGGAGCAGGCCTACTCTCCACATAATAACTGGACAACTTCGGCTTGCCTTCGGTTGACAGCCTTCTGAAGTATCTTCTTAAGTGGCAGGGCATCAACGAGCACATTCTCTGTAGTGGGCGGTTCGCGAACCCGTTCTCACGCGCCCAAATGTCATTGCGAGGAGCGCAGCGACGAAGCAATCTCTGTAGCCCCTGAACCGCCCACTATGATCCATGAGCTATGAACCATGAATACACCCTGGTGGCTGTCGTCCTTCTGATGAATCCTTCGCTCCGTTCAGGGTGACAAGCCGTATGAATATCATTCTGACATATTGCCCACTGTCATGGTGACAGGCGCTTAGGTGTCATTCTGAGCGCAGCGAAGAATCTCGATTGTTACGCTGACTTGTGCAACCAGGCACTAGCTCGAGACGACCACGGTGGGCTCGATGTTACAATCCAGATATAAGTGCCAATCCAACATAATCTTTGTTATTAAGTGCCTGGGCCGGGTTGTCCGGGTGGTTCTGAACATGTTGGACAGTCTGATGCAATGGGTACATCATCGGTTTTAAGACTAAAGAGGGACGAGGGTCAGCTCACTACGAGTTGATATGGGGAATCCCGGATTCTATGCGGGCAGCTTTACCGGTCAGGTTTGCTCATTATGTATTCATTATATGTTTTGAGGATTACTCTCCGCCAATGCTTTGTCTGTCGCGTTGCCTCTCCCTGAAAGATTCCGCTAGTGTCACCAGTGCCCCAACATAAAGCTTGTCGCTGTCCAGGGAAAATGTCAGATGGCTTGCTTGCCATCTGTGGAGAGATATCTCATCTGCTTCTGGACACCCCACTCGTCAGCTATTGACAGTGGGTCAAACTGTCGGTATACTCCTAATAGTTTGTGTAGCGAAAAGCTACTCGGCTGTTCACGTCACATATCAGATGGCGTGAAGGGGTTCTCACCAAGGAGGGGGCGAATGCGTGTACTGGTTACTGGTGGGGCAGGCAGGCTTGGCATAAGCGTCTGCAAGATGCTCCAAAAGAAAGGCTTCGAGGCTAGAGTATTTGACCTTGCCTCGCCGCGGAATCGCAAGAGCGTCAAGGAACTAGGCAGTAAGGCAGAGGTGTTTTGGGGAGATATCACGGATGCCGATTCCGTACGGCAGGCAGTGGAGGGTGTCGATGCGGTCATTCACATGGCTGGCATCCTTCCTCCGGTGACGGAGGCCAACCCGGGCCTGGCCGCCAGAGTCAACGTTGGAGGCACTAAAACACTCGTTGATGTCATAAGGAACGGAGGAAAGCGCATCCCATTTGTCTTCACGTCTTCGGTGGCTGTCTTTGGACCGACCACTGCAGCCACAGAACCCATCAGCGTGGAGAAGAACGCCCCTGACCCAAAGGACGTGTATGGAGACACCAAGCTCAAGGCAGAGACCCTCATCAGGGAATCCGGCATCGGCTATGTGATACTGCGCCTGTCGGCAGCGATGTACACCGTCTTCGAGCTGAGCGACGTCCAGCGGTTATATGACATCCCGCTGAACAACAGGTTGGAGCTATGCCATCCGGACGAAGTCTCTCTGGCGATAGTAAATGCCATAGTGACCTTCGAAGCAGCCAAAGGGAACACCCTGATCATAAGCGGCGGGACCAAAGGGAGGATGCTCTACAAGGACATGGTAGGTAGTATTCTTGGAGTCCTCAGGTTGCCGCTGCCATCGGCCCGCAAGTTCACTCAGCAGCCGTTCTACCTGGACTGGTACGACACATCAAAATCGCAACTCCTGCTGCAGTATCAGCACAAGACGTTCGGCGACTACCTGGGGGACTACAGGGGAGCGCTGTCCCGGCGATTCTCGCCGGCTTTCCTGCCGTTCATGTGTTACTTCGTCGGCCCGCTTTTCGGGAAGCTGGTTATGAGACTGATATAGGCGTGCCCTGCATGACTCGACATTCGCCAAGTCCAGGCATGAGTGTCCGTGCACAGGAATGATTTGACACGCGGGCCTCTTCCCTGTTATTGAATTGATGCTATACGGTCGCAGTCAAGAGCAGCGCAGAGACTCTGGAAAGTGACCAATGGTCACTTAATTGTGGCTTCTCATCTGCTCCCGAAGTCAAAATACGGGTAACTCTAAATCTATAGGTGGTATCATTATTGGGGGCAGGTCAATTGGTTTCCTGGTGCCCCGCAAACCTGCGGGCAACATTAGTCGTAATTTTGGTATACAAACTTCCATCGTGACACCTAACCAGGTATAAGTGCCAATCCAACATAATCTTTGTTATTAAGTGTCTGCCCCGTGTTATCCGGGTGGGGACGCATCCGACTTCATTGACAGAGAAATGCGTTTACGTTCCGGATCGATCGTGAGCACCGTGACCGAAACCTTTTGATTGACCCTGACTACATCAGCCGGGTTTCTTACAAATTTATCAGACAGTTCGCTGATGTGCACGAGCCCGTCCTGGTGCACGCCGATGTCAACAAAAGCTCCAAAATTGGTCACATTGGTCACGATTCCGGCCAGCTTCATTCCCGGAGTGAGTCGGTCAATCGTCCTGATGTCCGCGGCGAAAGCGACCGCCTCAAAATGTTCACGAGGATCACGCCCCGGCTTGGCCAGCTCTACCATGATGTCCTGCAATGTCGGCAGCCCATACTCTTCCCCCGTGTAACTCTCAAGATTAATCCGGCGGCGCAAATCATCGCGGCGTATGAGGTCGGCCACCCCGCAGCCCATGTCCCTGGCCATGCAGTCTACGATATGATAGCTTTCCGGGTGCACGGCGCTGGCATCGAGGGGATTCTCTGCATTATCAATACGAAGGAACCCGGCGGCCAGCTCAAACGCCTTCGGGCCAAGCCGCGGTACTTTCTTGAGGTCTGCGCGGCTACGAAACGGGCCATTCTCATTTCTGTGGGCGATAACGTTCTTGGCCAGCGTGGGGCCAAGTCCCGAAACATAGGTGAGAAGCTGTTGACTGGCAGTATTTACTTTTACACCAACCTCATTTACACAGCTCATGACGGTTTCGTCGAGATTGCTCTTGAGTCTGCCTTGATCGACATCATGCTGGTATTGCCCCACCCCGATGGACTTGGGGTCTATCTTTACCAGTTCTGCGAGAGGGTCCAGTAGCCGCCGCCCGATGGATACCGCCCCGCGCACGGTGATATCCTGGTCAGGGAACTCTTCACGGGCGACGGCGGACGCGGAATAGATCGATGCGCCGCTTTCATTGACCATGACGACCGGCATTTTGTCCGGTAAGCTCAGCCCGCGAATGAATTCTTCGGTTTCCCGGCTGGCCGTGCCGTTGCCGATAGCAATAGCTTCAATGTGAAATCTTTGTATGAGATCGAGTATCGTTTGGCTGGCTTCCTGACTCCGCGCCGCCGACTGGTTCACGTAGATAACGGCATTGGCTAAAAGCTTGCCCTGAGGGTCCAGGCAAACCATCTTACAGCCGGTCCGATAACTGGGGTCGATGGCCAGTACAGCCCGCGGCCCCATTGGTGGAGCCATGAGTGTTTCACGCAGATTGCGCGCAAAGACACGGAGCGCCTCGTCATCGGCGCGCTCTTTAGCCTGCTGACGGATATCAGTTTCAATAGAGGGCGCTAGTAACCTCGGATAGCTATCCTCTACAGCCAGAACCACCTGTGCCGAAGCGGCACCGGTACTTTTAATGAAGCGTCGGTGCAGGAATGACAGCGCTTTTTCTTGAGGCGGTCTTATCCTGAGTTTCAGGAACCCCTCGTTCTCGCCACGCAACATAGCCAGCATCCGGTGACTGGGCACTCGGGCAACCGTCTCCTGCCAGTCGAAATAATTGCCATATTTGATGCCTTCGCCTTCCTTACCTTTAACCACGCTTGATTGAATGATTCCTTCTCGGTAAAAAAGACTGCGTATGATCTGCCTTGCCTGGGTGTCTTCATTGACCCACTCGGCAATGATGTCACGCGCTCCGGCCAGGGCATCCTCAATCGAACCGACACCTTTTTCCATGTTCACGAACGCGAGAGCTTCGTGAGACGGATTAGCAACCTCCTGAGCCAGTATCAGCTCGGCGAGAGGCTCAAGCCCTTTTTCTTTAGCCATGGTGGCCCGGGTGCGCCGTTTGGGGCGGTAGGGAAGGTAAATATCCTCCAATGCGGTCAGGGTCGCCGCCGATTCGACAGAACTGCGTAACTCGGCTGTGAGTACATTCTGTTCCTCAAGTGATTTCAGGATTGCCTGGCGCCGACTATCGAGCGCCGCCAGCCGTGTCAGGCCGTCCCGTATTTCGCCAAGTACCACCTCGTCAAGTGACCCGGTTTTCTCCTTGCGATAGCGTGCAATGAATGGAATAGTCGCTCCCGCATCAAGCAGGGACCTGACAGCCTCTACTTGCTGGTGTGTGACTCCTGCCTGGTTGGCAATGGTCATGCTATGAGTTTCAAGCATTGCGTTTTTATCTCCAGGTGATGGATATCGATAATTGTACTACATAGTTCCCGCGCTCTTAAATCAACTGCTATATCCCAAATCCGTGGATTCTCAAAGTGGGTGTCATCCTTCTGCGGAAGGACGACCTGCCCCGTATGTCAAAAGTGGGTGTCAGGTCCCCGACCTGACCACGTCATTCCTGCGTAGGCAGGAATCCAGAGGGGTGGTACCATACCCTCTGGCCTCCACTTGGAGAGGCTGTCCGAAAACTCTAAAAATTGGAGTTTTTTGAAGCTAGCCATTTCTCTGCTCAAAGCTGAGACATTTACATTTCGGACAGCCTCTGACATTAACGCGAAGTAATCCACGGATTAAGGATATGGGGATATTAAGAAGGTGCGCTGAATTTCATGTCTGAGGGCTAGGCGTGAAAGTATGGGGCAAAAATGAACGAGTTTTAGTCCGTGATCTAACAACACGTCACATTGTGCAGGCCAGCCCCCCCCCATTTATATCTGACCACCCCAACGTGCTATAATTGAACCCGCAAAGGAACAAGCCTGCTAGATGAAGAAGCGCGTTTTCTCCGGTGCCCGCCCCACAGGCCGACAGCATATCGGCAACTACCTCGGGGCGATCCAGAATTACGTCAGTCTCCAGAATGAGTACGAGTGTGTCTACTGCATCGTTGACCTTCACGCACTGACTACCCTTCAGGGTGCTGAAGCAGTTAGGCACATTCAGCAGAATATCCGCGAGATGATCCTCGACTGGCTGGCAGCGGGGCTTGACCCGCAGAAGAGCATCCTTTTTGTCCAGTCAGAGGTGCCCGAGGTGACTGAGCTTCACACCCTGCTGAGCATGACTACCCCGTTGAGCTGGCTGATGAGGGTGCCCACCTTCAAGGAGAAGGTGAAGATGCAGCCGGATAATGTGAACTACGGACTGCTGGGCTACCCCGTGCTGATGACCTCGGACATCGTGCTCTATAAGGCCGAGTTTGTCCCGGTGGGTGAAGATCAATTGCCCCACCTGGAACTGGCCCGCGAGATCGTGAGGCGTTTCAACAGCCTCTACGGCGATACCTTCCCCGAACCCCAGCCGAAGATGACCAGCGCACCGCTGATCCTGGGCCTGGACGGCGTGCAGAAGATGAGCAAGCAGCTTAATAACCACATTGAGCTGGCAGCTACGCCGCAGGAGACCGCTGAGCGGATAATGACCGCTTTCACCGATCCAGCCCGGAAGCGCAAGAGCGATCCGGGGCATCCCGAAATCTGCAATATCTACCGCCTTCATCAGTTGTTTAAACCTGGCAAGGCGGAAGAGATAGCCCCGCAGTGCCGCAGCGCGGCCATTGGCTGCGTGGAATGCAAACGGCTGCTGGCTCAGGAGATCAACGAGGCCCTGGCACCCCTCCGCGAAAGGCGGAGTGAGTTGGCTACCAGGCCGGAGTATGTCAGGGATGTGCTGGCCGAGGGGGCGCAGCGCGCCCGGGCCATCGCCAGGGAGACTATCAGGGAAGTCAAAGACAGAATGGGTCTTATTTCGAAGGGAATATGATGGTGCGTTTACCTTTGTCCCGAAGCGGCAGAGAAGTTCTGGAGATAGCCACCCAGGCAGCAGAGGAGGCAGGAAGCCTCCTCTTAAAGCATATGCACGGCCAACTGAAGCTGGGGTACAAGGAGGGAAGAGCTAACCTGGTTACTGATGTGGATGTTCTGGCCGAGAAGAGCGTCATGTCCGTTCTCCGTAGTGAGTATCCGGATTTCGATATCCTTTCCGAGGAGTCTCCAGCTATAGTCCAGGGTTCCCCCTATACCTGGGTCATCGATCCTCTGGACGGTACCAATAACTACGTCCACGGCGTTCCCTTCTTCTGCGTGGCCATCGCCCTGGCGAGCAGCCAGGAAGTGCTTTTAGGAGTGACTTACGATCCGGTGAGGAGAGAGCTTTTCGCGGCGCAGAAAGGATATGGTGCCTCACTTAATGGACAGCCGATCTCCGTGGCCCGGCGCACGTCGATGAAGGAGTGTTTTCTTGGCTGTGACCTGGGCTATGATGCCGATAAAGGGAAGGCGATGCTGGACGCCGCGGGGTCTTGCTGGCCCGAACTGGGTGGTCTGAGGTTGATGGGGTCGGCAGCTTTGGGCCTGGCTTACGTCGCCTGCGGGCGACTGGATGCTTACATCCATCCCTATCTCTACCCCTGGGATCTGGCCGGCGCCGTTGCGCTGGTGGAGGGAGCAAAGGGGAAGATGACCGACTGGCAGGGCAAACCGGCCACTATTCACAGCAGGGAGATCGTGGCGGGCAATGAGATAGTGCACCGGCAGTTTCTGGCACTAATCGAGGGCCAGCCGCAACTGCGTTTCAATGACATCTGAGGCATATCAGGGATGGCTTTACCCCACCCCGGGAGTGCTTCGTCGCCCATCTTAGTAGTCCTTCACTTTGTGAAGGACTCGCAATGACACAGAAATAATGACTGCTGTCCTGCGTCAGCCTACACAGGGCGGTGCTTGTGGACAAACCTGGCCATTCTGTTCAGTGCCTCCCCAATATTGCTCATTGAGGTAGCATAGCAGCAACGGATATGCCCTTCCCCGCATTTGCCGAACGCTGTGCCGGGGACCACAGCTACCTTCTCTTCCATGAGCAGGCTCTCCGCAAACTCCTCTGAAGACATGCCGGTGCTTCTGATCGAGGGGAAGGCGTAGAAAGCCCCCCTGGGCTCAAAGCAGTCCAGCCCCATATTGTTGAGTCCCTTGACAATGACGTGGCGGCGGCGGTCGTATTCTTCTATCATCCGCTTTGCTTCCGGCTCCCCTGACCTGAGGGCTTCGATGGCGGCTATCTGCCCCATGGTGGGAGCGCATAGCGCCGTGTATTGATGAATCTTGGTCATAGCAGCGATGATCTCGTGACTGGCGGCTGCGTATCCGATACGCCACCCTGTCATGGCGTAGGCTTTGGAAAAGCCTCCCAGCATAATGGTGTAGTCCTTCATACCGGGCAGGCAGGCAAAGCTGGTAGGCTCCATGTCGTAGACCAGCAGGTTGTAGATCTCGTCGGAGATGACCAGCAGTTTGCGCCGCCTGGCTACATCGGCAATCTCGGCCAGTCTTTCCATTTCCATTACCGCCCCGGTGGGATTGGACGGGTAGCCAATGAGAATGGCTTTGGTTCTGGGCGTGATGGCAGCTTCGACATCGGAGGCCGGCAGCCTGAATTCATTTTCACAGTAGGTGGGAACCTGGACGGGCACGCCGTCGGCAAAAAGGACACATGCCGGATAGGCCACGTAGGCCGGATCGGGCATGATCACTTCGTTTCCAGGGTCGATGATGGCCCGCACTGCCAGGTCGAGTCCCTCGCTGACACCGCTGGTGATGAGGAGCTCGGTATCGGGATCGTAGTCCAGATTGTAGGTCCTCTTGAGATAGGCAGACAGTTCCCGGCGCAGTTCCAGCATCCCCGCATTGGAGGTGTACATGGTGAAGCCTTGCTCCAGAGATCGGATGGCTGCCTCGGTGATATGCCACGGGGTGGCAAAATCGGGTTCGCCCACCCCCATGGAGATAACCCCCTCCATGGAGGAGATGAGATCGAAGAACTTCCTGATACCTGAAGGTGGTACCTTATCCAGACGTCTTGCCGTGCACTTTTTCATATGGTCAGCGGCAACCGCCTGTCCTCCCCTCCGGCATCCAGGATTTCGCCGTCCTCCTTGTAGCGCTTGAGCAGGAAATGGGTCACTGTTCCATGGACACCATCCAGAGGAGCCAGCTTCTGAGAGACGAAGGAGGCGACTTCCTGCATAGTCTTGCCGACCACAAAGACCGCCAGGTCGTAGGTGCCGGAGACCAGATAGAGCGTGCGAACCTGAGGGAAGCGGTAGATGCGTTCGGCCACAGCATCAAATCCCACGTCCTTCTGGGGCTGCATTTTTACCTCGATCATGGCCCATACCTTCTCATCATGGCCTACCTTCTCCCAGTTAATCATGGTCTTGTACTTGACAATGACGCGTTTCCTCTCGGCCTTCTTGATGATGTTCTTCACCTCAGCCACTGATATGCCGGTCATGGTGGCAATCTGTTTCGGTGTTGCCCTGGCATCATTTTCCAGAATCTCCAGAATCTTCCTCATCCCATCTCCTTTCGGCCGCGTCTCCAACCGACCACTCATATTGTTGCTCATTATAGTGGATGGATTCATTGTTCTCAAGGGGTTGGGTGGATATGAGGATGGGCACGGCTACTCAGAAGTTACCACCCGCATTGTCAGGGAGATTTGCGCCCCCGAGGAGCGCCCATTCTTCGACGCAGGGTGGATCAGTGTCTCTCTCGGTGTCGAAATTGCATGGATACACTTTAACCCCCGACTCGACGCAGTCCAAATCACTTGTTGGGATAGGCCAACTGTCAACCTTGAAAACCCGTGCGACAAAGAGACCACAGCCACACTGAAGAAGGAGGAAACCGAATAATGGCGCACCTAATCGAAACCATGATGTATGTCCGAGAGGAACCCTGGCACGGACTGGGGCAAAAGCTGGAGGCAGAATGCACCAGCGCCGAGGCACTCAGAGCCGCAGGTCTGGACTGGGAGGTGGAGCTCATCCCGGTCTACCGTGGCGACCTGATGGACAGGACAATCCTGATACCCGACAAGCGCGCAGTGGTCCGCAAGACAGACGGCCGCTGCTATAACGTGGTCGGTGCCCAGTACACCCCCATCCAGAACGCCCAGGCGTTTGCGTTCTTCGACGACGTGGTGGGCACAGGCCAGGCCGTATACCACACCGCCGGAAGCATCGCCAACGGAGCCAAGGTTTGGATTCTGGCAAAGCTACCCCAGACCCAGGCAGTCCGTGGCGTTGACCTGATGGAGAACTACTTGCTGCTAGTCAATGGGCACGATGGCAGCCTGAGCTTTCAGATGCTCTGGACACCCGTCCGCGTGGTCTGTAACAACACCCTTGTGAGAGCGCTGGGCAAGACCAACGGTCAGCTTTTCGTCACCCGCCACTCACCCAACATCCAGGCCAGAGTAGACCTGGCACAGCAGACGCTCGGAATCACCACGCAGAAATTTGAGGTCTTCATGGCCCAGGCCGAGCGCATCGCCGGGCAGTCCTTCCTCAAGGCCGAGATGGACGAATTCCTTGCTAACGTACTGGAAATCAGGCCAGACGTGCCACTTGAGAAGCAGCCCCACAAGGTCAAGGCCATGGCCAGGATCGAAGAGCTTGTTGAGGTCGGCGCTGGACTGCAACAGGCCGAGATCAGAGGGACAAAATGGGCACTTTATAACGCCCTCACGGAATGGGTAGACCATGAGCGCC
>JAPLHP010000044.1 GCA_026389585.1 Chloroflexota bacterium
GGTCTGCGGGCCGACAATGTTCTTCATCATCTCGTCGAACAGCTTGTACATCTGACGATAGCTGTCGGCATCTTTCTTGGAGAACTTAGCTATAGAGGCACAGGTCTTCTCCACATCTGTATAGATGCAGAGGCACTTGCCGTCCTTCAGAGGCATGGCCCACTGAAGCTCCGGTTTAATGTGTTTGACCAGGTATTCATCGAAATTGAGATCCTGGTAGACCGGCGCGTAATCCACCATCATGTGGTAGATGGCGTGGGTATTGTGGAAGAAATCCGGCAGGGTCACCTGTTCTGTCATCAGGCCTCCGCCGACCTCGAACCTCTTCTCCAGGAGTAAACATTTCTGGCCTGCCTTGGCAAGGTAGGCACCGATCTCTAGCCCGTTGGGGCCACCTCCGATGATTATTATGTCGAATTTCTGTGCCACATTCCCTCCTTGTTTAGGTTTTCAGAAATCAGCCAAAGCGAGTTTTTACTCGTAGTATTATACACTTGACATTTGCCCCAGGGCAACATTACTAC
This sequence comes from Chloroflexota bacterium, assembly GCA_026389585.1. Lineage (NCBI taxonomy): Bacteria > Bacillati > Chloroflexota > Chloroflexota bacterium. The sequence continues at coordinate 525 of JAPLHP010000044.1, forward strand.
CATTAATCTCGGCCCTGCCGAAAGCACCTCTCGCCTTATTGTGTTGTTGGGGGTTTGAAAGACTCCCGCATCTTATTCGTAGCCCAGCGAGTATAATGGACCAGGGAATCCGGCTCCTCCTTGCCTTTCTCCTCCCAAGGCTTGCCCAGACCCATGTCCCTGGCAATCGTCTTATAGCAGTTGTAGGCCGCCTCTGCGCTGGCGTTGCCACCTATAGGCCAGAAGCCACCTGTGCAGTAGAGGTTCTTCACAGGCGTCCGGTGGCTAGACAGCTCTGGTGTGGGCCTGTTAGGACCGGATTGCCAGAGAGTCCGGTCGATCCCGGCGAAGTTCCCATGAGGCGCCAGGTTCTTCAGGCGGAGGTTGTCATAGGGGCTGTTGGTATCGACACCGATGATGTTGTCCGCCGTCATGTTGGGCGCATGTTTTTGCCAGATGCTGATCAGATCGTCGGCAAACTTTTCCTTCAGCACTAGCCATTCCTTCTCACTGAGGTCGCTGGCCCGCGGCCCCTGCATCTCGCACTGGGCCACATGCTTGCCGGGCGGTGCGTATGCTGGGTCAGCCAGACTGTGGCACCAGATGACGGGATTATAGTCCTCGATCGGGGGCATCTTCCCCATGTTGGCATAATGACACTCGGTAGCCACGTGCTCAGGATTGGCATCGTTGGTCAGCCCGAGCCATTCGCATTTGTTGATATCCGGGTTGAAGGAAGCAGCCTTATACTTTGGCGCCTGGTGGAGGGCAAAGCTGTACCACATGAGATTACCTATGTTGCTGGTCGACAGGTTGTCGACGCGTCGGGCTATTGATTCCCCAATGACGTCCCTGCCCATCAGCTCGACCAGTTGCCAGGCGCTCAAGCCGGCACTGACCACGATCTTCCTGGCCTTGACCTGGCTGCCGTCAACCAGGCGGATGCCGGTGCAGGTCCCGTTCTCGATGATGGCCTTGGATACCTCAGCATGGGTGAAGAACTTGACGCCATTCTGCACCAGGATCTGGTGGCAGGCATGGGCTATCTGATGCGTACCACCCCGGGCGTAGCCAATCGTGGGCGTTGTCATGAACATACCTATTCCGGTGGTTCCCAGCTGCACGTCATTGACGTTGGTACAGGCGGAAACAACAAACCTCAGAAAACAGTATTGTACCTCCGGGCTCTCGAAGTACTCCTTCACTATCCGCTTGGGGCTGGCTGCCAGAACCAGTGAGTCTGGATTGATGCCAGCCTCGAGCAACCTGGGGTATACGGCGAGTTGCCGGTTGAAGAACTCAGGTTGAATCTGCCAGTCAGGAGGATTCATTAACGGATCAACGGTCACTTTCTGAAAATCGTCGCACTGCCACAGCTTCCAGAACTTGAGCCATGTCTCAGCATCCTTCTTGGAGAACCGGGCAATCTCCCTGGCCGTCTTCTCCTGCGTGGGGTCTTCCTTCTCGCTGTATATTGCCAGACAGGTATTGTTGTTCAGGAAAACCGCGCCATCGCTGACCGGATACTGGTCAATCTGCCCGCCATACTCCCAGAAGTCGGGGAAATCACGCCAGAGAGGCGCGTAGTACCAGGGCAGCATTATGTTGGCGTGGGTATTGCCGCGGAACCCAGGGGCCGAGGTCTCCTCCGTGGCCAACCCGCCACCGATCTCATGCCTTCTTTCAAATATGCCGACGCTCATGCCGGCATATTTGGACAGGTACATGGCCAGCATAAGCGCTTTGTTGCCACCACCACATATGACCGCATCAAAAGTAAGGTCAGCCATTGCAACTCCTCTCAAGACACACCAGGGAATGATGTGCCCTAATGTATGTTATTCGGAATCTACGGTGCTTACGATATCTTTACCACGCTCCGGATCACCTCACTCTTTTCGAGGGCGGTGTAAGCCTCGTTTACCTGAGCTAGTTTGTAGGTGTGGCTAATCATCTTGTCCAGGGGGATCTTCCCCTGCATATACATGTCCACGAACCTTGGCACGTCGACGGAATGCACTATGTCACCCTGAACCGTGCCCACAATCGTCTTGCCTAGAAGAAACTCGAATGGCATAATAGTGAGAATCTCCGTGAGGGGGGCCATTCCTGCTATCACCAGCTTGCCCCCATTGCGGATGGAACCGAAGGCCTGCATCATCACGGCCGCTTTGCCCACGCACTCAATGGCATAATCGGCGCCTCCACCGGTCAGTTCCTTGACCTTTGCCACTGGGTCCTCCGCGCCGGACTTGACCACATAGTCGGCTCCAAGCTGCTTGGCCACCGCCAGTTTCCGGTCGGATCTTGAGACGGCGATGATCTTCCCGGCTCCAGCCAGCTTGGCGCCCATGATAGCGCTAAGGCCTACTCCTCCACTGCCGTACACCACTATGCTTTCACCCGGCCTCATCCCGGTCGTGTTCATAGCAGCACCCATTCCTGTCGTGACGCCGCATCCCATGATGCAAATCTTGTCGAGGGGAGCGTCTTGCCTCACCTTCACGACGGACCGCTCCTTAACTACGGCATACTCAGCCATGGCAGCCAAGCCGAAAATGTGATTCACCGGCTTCCCGTCCTTGCGCAGACGTGTTGTCCCCATGGTTCCCGGCAGGCAAGCCATCATCATAAC
>JAPLHP010000045.1 GCA_026389585.1 Chloroflexota bacterium
GTATATGATGAGCTCAGTGATGGTAAAGCAGTCGTGGACCTCGGCCGAGCCGATCTCCTTGCGCGGGTCCTTGATCCCGGCCTGCGCGTATACCTGCTGCGCCGCCACCCAGGTCTCATCCCAGAAGGTGATGTCGACGTCGGAGCGGAACTTGCCCTTGAACGGGTCAATGCGTCCGACCGACAGGCCCAGGCCCTTGATCAGTGCGTGGGGTTTCTTCCTGGCCTTGGCCGTCTCTGCGCTAGTGATGATGGCGCAAGCCCCGCCGTCGGTCACCGGGCAGCAGTCGAACAAGCCCAGAGGCCAGGCAATCATGGGAGCCTTCATAGCCGTCTCCAACGTTATCGCCCGGCGGAAGTGGGCCTTGGGACTAAGGGCCCCATTGGCATGGTTCTTGACCGCAATCTTGGCCAGGATCTCCTTCCCTTTGTCGAAGGGGATCTTGTACTTCTCAAAGTACTGCACTGCCGATTTGGCAAACGAGCCTGGTGCGGAGCCGACCACTGTGATCGGATGCAGGCCGCCCGGCATTTCCAGGGCACCGCTGCCGTAGTCCTTCAGCTTTTCGAAACCAACGCAGAGCACGGTGTCATACATGCCGGCGGCGACTGAGAATGCTCCCACCCTGAGCGCCTCCGCCCCGCTGGCGCAGTTGTTCTCCACCCTGGTGGCCGGTATCTTGTCCAACTGCAGCGCTTCCGTCACCGTAGCTCCAGTCCACATGCTGGAAGAAACGTTCCCCACGAACACCGCCTCGATGTCCTTGGGCCCCACTCCGGCATCCTCGTATGCCTCATAGGCGGAGTTGATGATCAAGTCGGCCACACCCATCTTCCAGAGGTCACCAAAAGGGGTGCAACCCATTCCGATTATGGCAACTTTGTCTTTTATCGATCCCATTTCTTCACTCCTCCTTACCGAACTGGCTTGCACTTCCAAGCGTAGGCAGCGACGTCTCCCTGCCTCTCCAGCCTCCTGAAGGTCATCTCCATAGGCTGACCGATCTTTAGGGCTTGGATGTCGCCAAAGTCCGTCATTTCGAGCTCCAACCTCGCGCCGTTCTCGAAGTCAATGATGGCCCTGCCCTGCGGCGGGTCGGTGACTTCAGGAATGGTCGGTATGGTGTCTGTGCTGAAGCTATACAGCTTGACCTTCTCCGGCAGAAGCCTAACCTGCTCGTAGTTGTCCTTGGAGTAGCACTTCGGGCAGATTCGGCGGATCGGGAAATCCAGCCAGCCGCACTGTTTGCACTTGCTGGCATGCAGCTTGTACAGAGAATCCCTCTCTCTCCAGAGCTGGGCCAAGCCCGGAGTGATTCCCGTAATCCTGGTGGCTTCCATGAAGAAGAGGTGGCGCAGTCTGAGGTACTTCAAGTAGCCAGGCAGCATCTTCTTAGACTTGAGATAGCCGAGGACGCCATGCCGGTCCTTCATCTTTTCAATCGCGTCCGTGACCTTGAGGAGCATCACGTCGACGCCATCGCCCCAGGCAGCCACCAGTATGGTGTCACCGGGCTTCGCCTGTTGCAGGGCCGCCACCAGCAGCATCAGCGGTTGAGCTGCGCCGGTGTTGCCCATGACGCCGAAGAGGGGATCCTGCACCTGGGTCTTGGGGTCGAACTTCAACGCCGTGGCTATGGCCCCATGCGTCCTAGCATCCGGTCCGCTGTAGACGAGCTTGGAGATATTCTTGGGCTCAACTCCAAACTTCTTCATGGCAGCCGCGATGGCCGACTGCATCATAGGCGTGTAGCCTTCCGGACCTGTGAACCGATCGCTCCAAACATGGACGAACTTGTCACCATTCGGTCTCCACGTGTCAGTGAAATCCGTGGAGAAAGAGTGGAAGCCCTCGATGGTAGCGATCACATCCTTGTCTCCCAGCAACAGAGCGGCGGCGCCGTCGCCCGAATTCGACTCCATCGCTGAAAGCGGAGCACCGAGGCGGCAATCGGCCGCCGAGACCAGCATCTTCTTGGCGGAGCCAGCCTTCACGGCGTCCGCGGCCAACCTCACCGCCGTAAGACCCCCTCTGAGCGAGTTGCCGATGTCCGCCGTGAGGATGTTGTCACCAAAGTCGAGCGCAGCCGCGGCAGCTGCGGCCAGCTGCTTCTCGTCAAACGGCGAGGACGTTGAGGCGTTGATCAGGCCGTCGATCGACCCATGGTCCTTCCCCTTCGTGCAATCGAGGATGGCATCAACCGCCATTGTCAGAGCGTCTTCGTCAGCACCCGCTACGGACCGCTCTCCAGCGCCCCCCTTGCCCTCGAGAACCATCATCTCGCGGGCCAATCTGTAAAGGGGTACATACGCGCCATAGGAACAGATACCTACCATTTTTCCCTCCTTAGTCTTATGTATATCTCTATCCCGATCTGCCATTGAAGCATCCCACCAACTGGTGACTGGCAGTTATTGCCTGTCTACTTAAGCGCTCTGCCTACCAACAGAATTCGACATTCTGACTTCCTGGAGAATCCATGGATCATGTAAATAAGATATACCTTGTTTCCCGGTATGCAGTGAGATTCCCTGAATGAGGTCTGGAATCAAGAATTGGAACTGGTGATTTTCACTATTTACCGTGGGGTACAGGGGAGTAACCTCAATTTGTACTGACTTTGATCGCCAATCCACAAGATCTAATTATACCGTTTCAAACTAACCCTGTAAAACCCAACCCCCAAAACCCCACCCAACCGTCCGTCCGGGAAATGATTTGCCGGGTTCACTCAATCAGCGACCAAGGCGGATGATGCTATCAGTCCTCATCAGTCTCAGACTCTGCTCCCAATTGAGGTAATAGCGGACCGCTTTCTTTACGCTTCTTTATTCTCTTGGGCAAATTTACGATCCCCTGGGACTGCCTGGCCAGAACCTCCTGCCACTTGTCACCACCTACCTCAATAACCACCCCAATAACCCCCACCTCCCACAGGGCCCGGACTTCCCCCTCTGTCAGCTCTTTATGAGCAGCCACAAGCAAAGGCTTATCTACCAATCCAGCAAGCCACTGGCAATACATCAAGTCAGAGATCGTCAGTGCAACTCCATCATTCTTCACATCAATGATCACCGCATCCACGGGCAAATCGCCCACGGCGCCCACCAACTCCTTATCCTGAGAAAGGCTCACCTTTAGCACCTTGGCCAATTCTTCTTCCTCAAGCAATACTGCCGGGGCCGACGCAGAATCCAAGATGAAGAAATCCCCCCCGGCCTCCCTCAATTGCTTCAGGTCCACAGAATCCATAGTTCCCACCCACACCCCCCAGGGGACATCACCCATGCCACTGGCAATCTGACGCAGAGCTTCTCCATCCTCCACATCCTTACCATGCACTAACACAGCATCAACTTCAGCCATATTGATCTGCGTGAATAGACCACTCTTACCTCCAGGCAGGGAAGCTATAAGAAGCATCTGCCTGCCGGGCCGCGAGGCAGACGACCTGAAGCCCATGGGGGTGAATTGGCTTTCACAAACCTGGCGTAGTTTTTTTGCTAGCTTACTCATCTTTCACCTTCAGGTTGCCATCTTGCTCAAATACCGCCTTCAGCGGTTGACAAAACCGACCACCGATGAAAATCCAAAAGTGTAGCCCAAACCCATTAGACATTCTACAAGACCCGTCTGGTTTCCTCAAAATACCCCACACCCGCCCAGACCACCACCATCCTTTTTCAACTCCACCAGCATCCTCTCTGCTTCCAGTTGCTCCCTCTGCTAACAGCCGCGGCCAGTGGAGCCACAACAAGCCACACCGCTATTGTAATCAGCATAGCCATGGGATAGCCTATGGTTGGTGCATCAAACTCAGGGGCAATTATGCCCCAGAAGATCACAGTCAGCCAGGCGCTGAAGAAAAAGAAACCACCTGCAGCCGGAATAGCAAAGAAACCCATCACACACCTCCTTTGTATTATGTCAAGTAACGACAGCCAATTCCCGATCCAGGGCCGAAGAATGACATTCTCCCCGACGCAAGCGTCGGGGTATCACAGTAACCTTAGTTGGTCTTTGTGAATCTGAACATATTGAGATGCACGTCCTTGCTCTTTAACATATTTCCCGATGGCTTTTTCATTCCCGTGTTTCCCAACA
>JAPLHP010000046.1 GCA_026389585.1 Chloroflexota bacterium
TCAGCAAAGCGGCTGTGATCGGCATGGGTATGATGGGGTCTCAGTTGGCCGAAATCCTGGCACTCGGGAAGATCGAGGTGGCAGCCGTAGACGCCACCGACGAACTGGTGAAACAGGGTTTACGTGGGATAGATGCCAGGCTGGACCGTTTCCTTGTGTCCAAGGGCAAGATGAGTCCGGAGGAGAAAGCGGCAACAATGGGGCGAATCAGAGGATTCACTGCCATTGAGGAGGCAGTCAGGGAAATCGGTTTCGGAATAGAAGCTGTCCCCGAGAGGATGGTTCTCAAGAAGGACGTCTTCCAGAGGATGGACAAGCATGCACCACAAGATGCAGTTCTAGCCTCGAACACATCCTTTCAAAACATCTCGGAGATGGCCTCGGCTACCGCCAGGCCAGAACGCGTGGTGGGGATGCATTTCTTCAACCCCGTTAACAGGATGCGGCTGGTGGAGGTGACCAGGGGGGCCCGCACCTCCGATGATACTCTTGACACCGCTTGCGCACTGGTGCGCGAGCTCGGAAAGGAACCGGTGGTCTGCAAGGACACCAGCTATGGATTTTTAGCCAACCGGGCCTACACCCCCATGATTATGGAGGCCGCTCAGATGGTCTGGGAGAGAGTGGCTCCACCAGAGGAGATAGACAAAGCCCTGAAACTGGGTTACAATCTTCCGATGGGTCCACTGGAGATGGTGGACTTCGTTGGAGGGTGGCCCATCTTTGTCTCGTCCGAGCAGGATGCGATAAGGGAACTGGGGCCAGAGAAAGGCCGTTTGAACCCGCTGGTCAGAGCCATGTCCAGAGCTGGATACACCAAGATCTATGACTACTGGAAGGACGTGCTGTCCAAGTGGTAGTCGGAGAGGGAGCATGTTTGGCGCGATGCTGCGTGACAAGAAGGACAGGGTGAGTTGGATAGTCCGTGGTATCGCACTTTGAGGTCTGATTTCAAAGCACATTCCACAATGGGCACATGGTCCTCATGATGCTCGGCTAGGCGATCCAAAAGCAGGAACCCAGAAGGGGCCCCTACCATGGTTGGACAGATTGACAGCCAGATGATATTTGGGATACCATGCAATTCCACTTGGCGATAGTGGAATGCATCCTCGGCCTGGAATTAGGGGGAGTCAGGGTGCCAAGACCTGTCAAGACGTTCACTACTCTCGAGCCTAGAGTGTTCATCCCCTGGATTGTGAGGAGGTGAAAATGCGGAGAAGAGTGGCCATAGTCGGATATGCTCAGTCTCATCACCAGCATAATATGCAGAAGACCAGAGAGGACATGGTCTTCGAAGTCTGCAAGGAAGCCTTGCGCCATGCCGGCATCCTAAGAGAGGATCTGGACACAGTCATCACCGCCTCCACGGATTTCCTGGATGGGAGGACTATTTCAAGCGTCTTTCTCAGCATGGCTGTCGGAGCTTTCATGAAGGATGAGTCTAAGGTGGAGGAAGACGGGACCTTTGCGCTCTACTATGCCCTGATGAGAATCCTCGCCGGCACCCATGATGTGGCCTTAGTAGAGGCGCATACCCAGGGCTCTACCATGAATCCGCATCAAGTAAGCTGCTACACCCTCGACCCGCAGTTCGACCGGCAAATAGGTGTGCTCAATGACATTGCGGCTGCCGCTTTGCAGGCGAGGATGTGCATGCACAGTCACGGTGTGTCCGAGGAGCATCTAGCCATGGTGGCCGTCAAGAACATCTCCAACGCCGCCGCTAACCCCAACGCACACAGAAAGATGCCGAAGGTGACCGTGGAGGAGGTGATGGGCTCGAAGGTGCTCTGTGATCCCATCAGAGAACTGATGATGTCTCCCATCAGCGACGGCGCGTGTGCGGTGATACTGGCCTCGGAGGAGAAGGCCAAGAAGATCACCGGCAAACCGGTGTGGATAGAAGGGATCGGTAGCTGTCAGGATGCCTATCTTCGTGACCGAAACCTCCAGAGACTCGATTCGCTGCAGGCGGCCGCCAAGACGGCGTACAAAATGGCCGGCATAAAGGACCCGTCATCCGAGCTGGATGTCGCTGAGGTCTCCGAGAAATTTGCCCATGAGGAACTGATGATATACGAAGCCCTTGGCCTGTGCCGGGAGGGTGAGGGAAAGAAGTTGCTTGAGAAGGGGACAACCGCCAAGGGAGGTAAGCTTCCGGTGAATCCAAGCGGTGGTGCACTGGGTGCTGACCCCGTCTGTGCCACCGGGTTGATAAGGGTGGTAGAAGCAGCCAAGCAAATAAGAGGGGAGGCGGTTGGCTATCAGGTGCCCAAGGTCAAGAGAGCTCTGGCCCATGGGCAATTCGGGATGTGTGCTCAAAAGAATACGGTTCTCGTGTTGGGAGGCAACGGATCATGAAGAGAAGAAATGTTGCCATAATCGGCTGTGGGCAAACCAAACACTCGAGTAGGCGGAGAGACGTCAACGTTGCCGAAATGGTATCAGAAGCGGTCTATAATGCGCTGGAAGATGCCCAGGTCAGTAGGCGTGATGTCGACGCCTTTGTGGTGGGCAATATGCCGGGGTTCGGTGGTGTCGCCCAGCCAGAACAATGGATCGGGGAATCGATTGGCGCCGCGGGGAAACCGGTCATCAGGATCGCCACCGGTGGAACCACCGGGGGATCAGTCGGTCAGGGTGGTTACTATGTTGTGGCCTCGGGACTTCACGATCTGGTGGTGGCTGTCGCCTGGGAGAAGCATTCGGACAGCAAGGAGGCCGGTGCTACGACCGGTCTTCTCCATGTAGGGCTCGGCAACTTCTTCCACGCCGCCAGTTACGGTCTGAGTCTCAAGAATTTGGTGGCCACCTCGGTGGTGGGAGCAGCCGCCGGAGTCGCCGTATATCAGGCGGTGTTCTACATGCATAGATCGGGCTGCCGGATCGAACACCTAGATATGGTGGCGGCAAAGTGCAGGCGAAATGCCGCCAAGAACAAGTATGCCCATCTTCAGTGGCCGGGATGCACGCCGGAGGACATCGCCAAGACAGAGATGGTCACCTACCCGTTCAGATATGGGCACATCTGCCCGGCCAGTGACGGCGCCTCCGCCATTGTCGTCGCTGACGAAAGCCTGGCCATGAAGACAGGTAAGCAAGTGGCGTGGTTCAAGGGCCTCGCCTCGTATACGGACGAGGAAAACCAGTTGCAGAGTGAGAATTTCGGTGGGGTGGGAGTGACTGATCCCTCTGAACAAAGGGGATGCTGGCTGTCAGCCATGAAGGCCTACAAGATGGCGGGAATAGGGGATCCAAGAACGGAGATTGATATGGCGGAGGTATATCAACCGTTCCCCAGCCAGGAGCTGTTCTTTTCCGAAAGATTGGGCCTCTTTGACGAGGGCACCGCGTGGATGGCTCTTGAGAGGGGCGAGACAGAAATAGACGGGATAATGCCCCTGGACCCATCGGGTGGTGTGAACGCCACCAATGCCATTGGGTCCTCTGCCATGCAACGCATTCTTGAGTGCGCCCTCCAGATAATGGGGAAGGCAGAGGAGCATCAGGTCCCCAAGAAGGTGAGGAATGCCGTCGCCCACGGCTGGGGAGGCGTAACCAACTACAGCACCGTGACAGTTCTAGGGGATACACCCGGGAGGTAACGAAGATGGGATACCTGAAGGACGAACGGCCGACGACAATAGGTGTGGAAGGCATATGGAATCTGGGCGCATACCACTACAAGGGCTCCAGACTGCTGGAAGAGTATGGCGCGGGTCTCAAAGAGAAGAAGCTGATCGGCTCGTTTTGCCCCGGCTGCGCCAAGGTCATTGTGCCTCCCAGAAACCTGTGCGGAAGGTGTTACCGCAAGATGGATGGGCGAAAGACCGTTAGTGACAGGGGGACAATTACCTGCTTCGTGATCAGCCCCCCCATATACAAAGGCAAACTGAAGGTTCTGGGCATGGATCCCGTGGAAGCAGGCTTGGTGAAAGACGGGCAAATAGTGATTCCGGTCTTCGTCAAGTTCGATGGCTCTGACTCGAATACTGATACCGTCCTGCTGAATGCGGAGCCCAAAGCTGTTCACATAGGCATGAGGGTCAAAGTTGTCTGGGCGCAAGAGTTGAAGGGCGGCCTGGGCGACGTCGAAGGAGTTGAGCCTCTCTAGCAATAGGCAGACGTGACCATCAACTGATGGGGGAGGGACAGAGACTATGGAAGGCAAATCCGAGATAGTTGAGGTGAAGACCTTTCCGTTCCCAGCCCGCTTTGACTGGGCAACAGGCCCGGCGATGCAGAGGTTCATCCAGGCACTAGCCGGCAGAAGAGTCCTCGGAGCGAAATGCCCCGGGTGTGGATACACCTATGTGCCCCCCAGGTCCAGATGCGGCAGATGCCATGCCGTAATCGAAGAGAAGAACATGGTTGACCTCTCCGGCGAAGGTACGCTGGTAAGCTATACGAAAGCGCACGTCAAAATGGATGGCAATGGGAACTTCCAGGATCTGGAGAAACCCATGACAATCGGAGCGGTGAAGCTGGATGAGGCAGATTCCCTGCTGTTCCTGCCTGCCGAAGGGGTCAAGGCGGCGGATCTCAAGGAGGGTCTCAAAGTCAAGATACAGTGGCGGGAGCAAACCAAGGGAGAATTGGCAGACATCAGGGGTTTCGAACCGGCTGGGTAGGCACGGCAGGCGCGAGCTGCCGTTGCCTTGGACTACTTCAGGAGAATACGAAGGAGGTTAGAAGAAATGGCAAGCTGGCCCAAAACCATTATCACCTGCGCTCTGACAGGATCTGCGGTGGCTCCATGCCAAACACCTTATCTGCCGATAACTCCGGACCAGCTAGCTGATGAAGCATACAGAGCGTACAAAGCTGGAGCGGCGGTGGTACACGTCCACGTCAGAAAACCAGAGGACGGCAGTTCAACAGCCGATTTGAAGATCTGGAAGGAAACCCTCACCAAGATCAAGGAGAAATGCAACGTAGTGATCTGCCCCACCACCGGCGGCGGTTTTGGGATGACCGCAGACCAGAGAATAGCAGTTGTCCCCGAGTTTGAGCCCGAAATGTGCTCCCTGGACGTTGAGAGCATGAACTTCGCCGTCTTCCCGCTCGTAGAGAGGATCAAAGAATTTAAATACCCCTGGGAGAAATTCGTAATGGAGGCGTCGAAGGACTACGTTTTCAAGAACACCTTCGCCGACCTGGAAGTCTTCACCACGGCCATGAAGAAGCACAATGTCAAGCCGGAGGTCGAAGTCTACGGTACAAATGGAATCGCTAACGCAGGCTTCCTGATCAGAGCAGGACAACTGGGTCTGCCGATGCATATACAGTATGTCCTCGGAGTTTTGGGGGGTTCAATGGCCACACCATACGAACTCATGCACCTTCAGACGGAAACGCTCCGATGGCTGGGTGCAGGCAACTTCACCTGGTCCGTCATCGGCGTCGGCTATCCCGCGGAGTTCCATCTTGGAGCGGTGGCGATGGCCATGGGTGGCCACGTGAGAGTAGGGATGGAAGACAACATATACGTGAAGCACAATGTGCTGGCAAAGAGCAACGCGGAGCTGGTGGAGAAGATTGTCAAGATCGCGGAGCTCTTCGAAAAGGAAATCGCCACGCCCGATGACGCCAGGCAGATGCTGGGGCTCAAGGGCGGCGACAAGGTGAAGTTCTAGACGCCCCAAGGGTTCGAGCAGATCTGAAACGTAGCGTCAAGAAGTGACGACCATGCAGGCGTGGCCGCAGCTAGCTTGTTGGCTCGTAGCTTGGGGGCATGCTTCAATCCTCCACCATGGCCACCACGCGGCTCCAGGCAGCGCTTCCGCCGGTAAGTTTGACCGGGAAGCAGACTACTTTGAAACCAAAGGGGCGTGGAAGCTGGTCCAGATTGGCCAGTTTCTCGATATGACAATACTCCTTCTCTATGCCGGCATAATGTGCTCCCCACAGCAAGCCTTTCTCGCCTGTCCGAGCGAACTCTTCCTTTAAGGCCCAAAACGGTCGGTCCCACCCCCAGGCATCAATTCCCATCACCCTGACGCCCTTCTCTATCAGCCAGATCGTGGAATCCCTGGTCATACCACACCCGGCTTCGAAATACTCCCGTCTCCCCCACAGTTTATCCGCGCCAGTCTGTATCAGGACGATGTCCCAGGGCTTGATATCGTATTTGACTCCAGTCAAAGCTCTCTTAAGGTCGTCAACGCTTACGCCCGAGCCGCGCGGCTTGTGTCTCATGTCCAATACCACGCCATCGCCATAGAACCACTCCAGCGGCATCTCATCGATGGTCCTGGCCTTCTTGCCCTCGCACACAGGGGAATAATGCCAGGGTGCATCGACATGGGTTCCAGAATGGGAAATAATGTTCACCGCGTCATTGGCCCAGCCCAGCCCGTCGGGCAGATCCCTCTCGTTGCACCCGAAGAAAGACTTCATGACCTCGACGCTTAGCCGATGTCCCTGATGTCTCACCTCCACCGGAAGGGGTTCACTGGGACTGGATTCCGTGGGCACGCTCAGATCGATCAGTCTTCTCATCTCACACCCTGCTTCTCTCCTCGCTTCGAGTTCTTCTAGTAACCCGAGGTGCGAGGCTATGTCTGTCTCTTGCCCTGTTTCGGGAGGTTCTGACCCCCCGGTCTTTCATTAGCAGAATTATGGACCGGTATGATACCGAGGGCAAGCTGCACAGCACTGTCCCATCAATTGCTGCTGCATCTCGTGGTTGAACAAGATTCTCCCCCTTCTCACAGGGGGACATCTTCACTGAACCACTGATGGGTGTCATTATCCTAGAACTACCACAAGTCTATTGACGCAACATGTACCCTTTGTTACACTGGGGCTAGAGCAACTGCCCAGAATCTCATACAAGGTTGGGGGAGGGCAAATATGCCCGCGGGTGTAGCGGCAGCGACTTCGAGATATCAGCCCCGCCTCTTCGAGCACAACTCTGGGTATTGGACATCCTCAACCGACGTAGGACAAGGCCCGAAAACAGTAGGCAGAATCAGGACGATGTCGATAGTGGCAAATGGCAGCCGGAGGCGCTGCCTGCATCCAGGGTAAGCAGCAGAGAGTCCTAGTTCAGAGGCGTAACTAATGGCGTTGGATTTCGATCTAACAGAGGAACAAGACCTGACACGTCGGGCTGTGCGGGATTTCGCCGAGAGTGAAATAGCACCAGTGGCGCAGAGACTGGATGAACGCGAGGAATTCTCGGTGGAACTCACGCAGAAGATGGCCAGAATAGGTCTTCTAGGCTGTTGCGTTTCAGAGAAGTATGGCGGGGCGGGCATGGGATACGTTTCGTATACCATCGCCGTGGAGGAACTGGCCAGAATTGACGGTTCCCAGGCGGCCACTATCGCCGCAGCGAATTCATTGGGAGTCGGGCCAATCTACCAGTTCGGCAACGAGACGCAGAAGAGCAGGTGGCTTCCGAAGCTGTGTTCGGGGGAGATGCTGGCCGCGTTCGGTCTGACGGAGCCTGAGGCTGGTTCTGATGCCGGGAACTCCAGAACCACAGTGGATCTCCGCAACGGGAGATGGGTCATAAACGGAAAGAAGATCTTCATCACAAACTCGGCATGCCGGCTGACAGGAGTGGTGATAGTGCAGGGTGTAACCGGACGTCGTGCCGATGGGAAGCCGGAACTGAGTTGCATACTTGTTCCCGCTGATGCCCCCGGCTTCACCGCCAAAGAGATGAAAGGGAAGATGATGTGGCGGGCATCCAACACCGGGGAACTGTTTTTTGATGATTGCGCAGTACCGGAAGAGAATCTCCTGGGTAGTAGAGGGGACGGCCTACATCAGATGCTGGCCACCTTGGACAGGGGACGTCTGAGCATCGCTGCCATGGGGCTCGGCGGTTCTCAGGGCGCATTCGAACTGGCTCTGCAGTATGCCAACTCGCGGATCCAATTCGGCCGACCGGTGAGTTCTTTTCAGGTTAATGCGTTCAAGCTCGCGGATATGGCGCTGGAGATCGAAGCAGCCAGGAATCTCCTATACAAGGCGTGCTGGCTTCTTGAAAAGAAGCGCCCCTTCAGCCTGGAAGCGGCCATGGCCAAGCTGTACTGTTCTGAGGTGATGCACAGGTGCGTGCATAGCGCAGTGCAATTGCACGGAGGCTACGGCTTGATGAAGGACTTCCGGGTCGAGAGACTCTATCGTGATCAGAGACTGATCGAGATCGGAGAGGGCACATCGGAGATCTTGAGGATTGTAATCGCCAGAAATATCGGCGTAGCGGGTAGAGGTATGTAGGAAGAGGGGAGCAAAATGGAGAAAGAGGAAGGGAAACGCAAGCGCACAAACGACAAGGCTGAGGATTTCATTACGCATCCTACTCCGACGGATCGCGCAAAGGCTGGCTCGAAGGAAAGAGAATCTCTGGGGGATAGGATCAGGGAAACTCGCGAGATACACCACCTCACAATTCGAGAACTCAGCAATCGGACGGGGATAGATACGGATGTTCTGAAACGCATAGAAGCAAACGAGATGATCCCCCCTCTTGGAGAACTGGTGAAGCTCGGGAAGGCTTTAGAAACCAGAATGAGTTTCTTCATTTCGCCAGGGACTGACAAACCCATGACTGTGGTTCGTGCCGATCAACGCAAAGAAACCTCGCGCCATTTTGGCAAGAGAAGCGAGCGCTATGGCTACTTCTACGAATCCCTGGCCCCAGAGAAAGCCAACCGATTCATGGAGCCCTTCATGATAACCCTCACACCTGCTGAAGAAGTCCAGCCATCTACTCACGATGGCCAGGAGTTTCTGCTTGTACTTGAGGGACAGATGATGGCACAGGTCGGTGGACAGAAAGAGTACCTCGAGCCCGGCGATGCCATCTACTATGATTCCAGTGAGCCGCATTTCGTTAAATGCGTCGGTGGTAAAGAAGCCAAGGTACTGGCTGTACTTTATCCGGGAAGATAATCGCTGTTACTAAGGATCGAGAATCACATCCCCTAGTGTCCGCTTCGGCACATGATGTACTTCTTCGCTATCACGCCAGTATTTTGTGCATCCGCTAGGCTCAAGGCTCTCAACTACCACCTTTTCCTTAGGCTTACCAAGCGCGAATACAAGTAGGATCTCGTAGCGATCTGGTATTATGAGCACTTGGCGCAGGTTTGGCTTATTGATGGCTCCGATTATGCAACCTCCCAGACCCTTCCCAGTCGCACCCAGAAGCATGCTCTGGGCAGCTATCCCGTGGTCACAATGCAGGGGATGCTCTACTTGTTTGTCTTCAAGGATTACGATGTATGCAGACGGTCTTTCGCCCTCGGGAGGGCCTGGCCAATTCTCAATAGAGCGAGCCCAGGAAAGGTTCTGAAACACGAGGGAGTTCTTCTTCGGGTCGCAGGACAGAATGTATCTAAGTGGCTGCATGTTTCCCGCTGAAGCTGAAAGCCGGGCAAGGTCAACAAGTTGTCGCAATGTCTCATAATCGACAGCAGTTTCCTGCCAGAAGCGTCGGTAGCTTCTATTCTTTTCTATCAAGTCCCGTAGCATGTTGCCACCTCACCTATGGTAGTTTTGGGTTTGGCGCAGATTTGCGGTATCATTCCTGCTGTATAATGTACACATAATGCAGCTTCAATAAGCTTTTCTCTCAACAAAACCGGAGATTCAGCAATATGAAGAAGTCGACCAGAAATGTCATTAAGATGCACGGATGGCGTGCAGATCGCGCCATCCACAATTATATCTACTTCGTATACTACCGTCTTTACGTGTCTCTTTTCCTCAAGACTGGCCGTTTCTTGGCAAGCAAGTTCCTATGGTTGAAGGGACTGCGTTACGCATTCAGATTCGTCTTTTCACGCTACCATGCCAAGGTGCTGACCGCAAGCGATGTCCACAAGATCATCACCCTAAACAAGGATTTGATAATCGGCCCGGATAAGAGCGAGCGCATAATCCCGTTTCACTATGCAAACCAGATCATTCTGAAGGAACCCGAGTTCATCGCAGTCATGGACTGTCCTTGTCGCCTTACCAGGGAGAGACCATGTCAGCCTGTGGATGTATGCATGGCGGTGGGAAGAACCACAGCAGAATTCTGGCTCGAACACGGCCAGAAGTACCATGTTAGGAAAGTCAGCCAGGTTGAAGCGCTCAGAATAATCAGGGATGCCCGCGAGCGAGGTTGCATTACCACAGCATGGTTCAAATTGGCCACTGGGGGGAGAACTGGCGTCATCTGCTCTTGTTGTTCGTGCTGCTGTGGCGGCATCGAAGCCATGCGCATAGCTCAGAGATTCGATAGGACTCTCTCCAACATCGCCCCGTCTGGTTATTCTGTGATTCATGATGCAAATAAATGCAGGTCATGCAAGAAGTGCGGTGAGATATGCATGTTCAATGCCATAACCTTTAGCCCAGATAATGTGCGCATCTATGATTATGCCGCTTGCATGGGGTGTGGGCTTTGCACAGAGAAGTGCAAACAGCAAGCCTTGAGCCTGGTTAGAGACCAATCTAAGGGCGATCCTCTGGATGTCGATTTCCTAAGGGAAACGCTTGAGGTCATCAGTTAGGATTGGCAGAGCGAATCGATGATGGGAGCAACATCATGAAAGATCAGACTCGGAAGCTTCAGACGGATGTTGTGGTAGTGGGTTCAGGACCTGGGGGAGCCACTGTCGCGCGAGAGCTGGCTAAGCAAGGGAAGAAGGTTGTCATTCTAGAACGTGGGAAGAACCCCAAATGGACCGGCAATATCTTGAGCACATTCTTCATCATTGACAAACGAAGCCTGCTGTTCCCCAAAGAAGGGGTGAGAGTAGGTAGAGCTTTGACAACGGGTGGTTCGAGCGTTATCTACTGCGGAACAGCGGTACCACCCCCAGACTGGATCAAAGCCAAATACGGGATTGATCTTAGCAAGTTCGCGGAAGAGGCGCGGCAGGAAATCGGCATTAAGCCTCTTCCTGAGAGACTGGTCGGTCCCGCATCGCGGCGAATAATGGAGGCGGCGCGCGATCTCGGGCTTAATTGGAATCCGCTGGACAAGTTCATTGACGCTGAGAGGTGTGAGCTGAAATGCCCTCACTGTATGCTGGGATGCTCAAGAGGTGCCATATGGACAGCCCGGAAATATGTTCAGGAAGCTGTTGACAGTGGAGCCACTCTCCTGAATCAGGCTCAAGTGCAGGAGGTTCTAGTTGAGAACAAACAAGCTGTAGGGGTCAGGGCATTGACTCCAAAGGGCCAGCTCACGGTTGAGGCCAAGAGCACAGTCCTGGCAGCGGGAGGGATGGCTACCCCTGTGCTTCTGCAACGTGCTGGTATATCCGACGCCGGACAGGGGCTCTTTGTTGATCCCCTGATCATCACCTATGGCAACTGTAAGGGCCCTAGCTCTACGCGAGATATCCCTATGACCGCGGGCACTCTGGAGTATGCGCCCGAGGGTATTGTCATGACCGACCTAGCTTATCCTTGGGCTTTCTATCTCTTGAATGCCTATTGGAAAGGATGGAAGTATCTTCCCAAGATTCTTGGGTATGGAAGCACCATTGGGATAATGACTAAGGTCAGGGATGGGCTGAGTGGGCGGGTGAACCCTGATGGCACCATCTCCAAGCCGATTACGGACGAAGAACGTGACAAGCTCGACAAAGGAGCCAGTATCGCGGAGAAGATACTGAAGGGGGCGGGGGCTGACCCGCGGTCCATCTATACAGCGCCGGTGGGAGCAGCGCATCCTGGGGGGACAGCTCGCATTGGACAAGTAATTGATGCTGAACTGGAGACTCAAATAGGGAACCTTTATGTATGTGACTCTAGTATCATCCCCGAACCATTGGGGCTCCCTCCGGTCTGGACTCTAATCGCCTTCGGGAAACGCTTGGCTCGCAGATTGGGCTCCGTAGTGTAGAGTGATGGTAGATCAGTGTCCCTCCAGTCCGTTCTCCGCGATCGAACTCGCTATTGACATCTAAGACTGCCTTATGGTAAATGAGTAACACGTGGTATGGAATCATTCCAGTTCCTGTGCAATTCCTACACTGTTCGTTTCCGCCAGCACTTGAATCTGTTCTGTCTAAGATGAGGCAATCAGCCTTGAAACATAAGCAGCAGTCTCAGCATCGCGGCCACGTCCGACAAAAAAAGATAGGGAGGTGACTAATGAAAGGGAAACAAGCGATACGGCAGGAACTGGGGAGAAGGCTCCTTCTGGGAGAGATGATGGCGCGCAACTCGCGCAAGTTCCCCAACAAAGAGGCACTGGTGTATGGCGATACTCGTCTAACCTACAGACAACTGAATGCCCGCATCAATCGACTGGCCCATGCTTTGATGGACCTGGGTGTCACGAAGAATGACAAAGTAGCCATTCTGGCCTACAACTGTAACCAGTTCATGGAAACCTACTTCGCTCTCGCCAAGATTGGCGGCGTGGCTGTGCCGATCAACTGGCGACTGCATCCGGAGGAGATGACGTACATCGCAAGCCAGTCTGATGCGAAGGCTTTGATTGCCGGGGAGGATTTCTTGGAAACCGTCAAGGGAATCCAGAAGAATCT
The DNA here is from genome assembly GCA_026389585.1 of Chloroflexota bacterium. Taxonomy (NCBI): domain Bacteria; kingdom Bacillati; phylum Chloroflexota; species Chloroflexota bacterium. Next base: position 12,516 of record JAPLHP010000046.1, read on the forward strand.
GCCCCAGGTAAAGACCTACATATCCCTCGGTGAGAAGCCGGTGGAAGGGATGCTGAACTTCGAGAAATGGATTTCGGGATATTCCGACGATGAACCTCTCATTCTTGTTGATGAAGACGACCCGCTGTTCATAATGTACACCGCTGGAACCACTGGCAGGCCAAAGGGCGCAATCATAACTCACAGGAACGAGATGGTGCTGTGGATGCTGGGGGCCTCCTTTGTGCTGACTGAACCCGGCATGTCTAACCTCTGGAACTTCCGGGCGTTAGGCGCTCCGCCCATATTTCACCTGGCGTCCTTCGGCTTCTGCCAGTTCATGTTCTTCGTAGGTGCGACAGTAGTGCTGCCGACTAAGGTCTTCGATCCGGTGTACATCATGGAGACGATAGAAAAGGAGAAGATCAATGCCGTTGTTCTGGTGCCCGTGATGACGGCCTTTGTTCTCATGGTGCCCGATCTTGGCAAATACGATACCAGTTCTTTGCAGGTGTGGGGTTCGTCAGGATCAATTCTGCCCACAGAGACGCGGAAACAAATCAAGAAGTACTTCCCCAATGTGAAGATTTTCGACCTGTTCGGCCAGACTGAGATGAGCGCATTGGTCGCCGGTCTCCTGCCCAGTGAGACCGAGGGGCGAGAGACATCAGTAGGCAAGATCCTGCCCTTCATTGAGATACGCGTTGTGGACGACGAAGACAACGACGTCCCTGCGGGTGCCGTCGGTGAAGCAGTGTATCGCTCGCCCACAGTGATGAAGGAATACTACAAAGACCCGAAAGCCACGGCGGAGTCCATGAGAGGCGGGTGGTTCCACGGTGGCGATTTGGTGAAGCAGGATGAGCAAGGTTACATATACATCGTCGATCGAAAGAAGGATATGATAGTCAGCGGCGCAGAGAACATCTATCCGGCTGAGGTCGAGGCGGTACTCTCTAAGAATCCAAAGATCATGGAATGTGCCGTTATCGGGGTTTTTGACCAGGAATGGGGTGAGTCAGTCAAGGCCGTAGTTGTTCGCAAACCAGGCGAGACGGTGACTCAAGAGGAGGTCATCGAGTTCTGCAAGTCCCATCTGGCCAGCTACAAGAAGCCGAAGTCGGTGGACTTCGTGGATGCTTTACCGCGCAACGCCATGGGGAAAGTGCTGAAGAAGGAGCTCAGAGAGAAGTACGGGAAATCGGTCAGATACTAGGAGCTTGGGTCACGACTATTTGCCCAAAGCTAGGCTGGGCGCAAGCGAACGGTTGTTTTGTGCCTAACTTATCCGCGTTGTCCGAGTGGTGACCCACCCTCCTAGGCCGAAACTGGCAACCAGCCACGGCAATTCTGGTTCAGAGGCAAAAGGACAACCCCATCTTCTCCAGCGTTTCCGGGCTTGGCCGCCCAGTCGTTGCATCCCATCCAAACTCACCGTAGGCGCCCAAGAGCATTCTGCGAACATCGGGGACATGAGCTTCTGTCCCGCCGTCTTTTAAGGGCTCCAGGAGCAGG
>JAPLHP010000047.1 GCA_026389585.1 Chloroflexota bacterium
CCATTCCTTCTTTGACTCTTCGCTGCCAAAGCTGATAATGGTGGGGCCGACGATCAGCGTGGCAATCCCGGGACCGGGTGCTCTATGATAGCTCAACCGTTCATGGAAGATGGCCTGTTCGATGTGGGAACGCCCTGCGCCCCCATACTCCTTCGGCCACGAAATAGTGAGCCAGCCTTTCTCTCCTAACCGACGTCTGAACTCTTCTCCAGCGGGAGTCAGTTCCTCGAAATCCGGAATTGTGCCGTATCCGCCGGGCCAGTAGTGGCTCTCCTCCGCCCAGTTCGCCGGAAGCTCTCTTCTTGTGAAGTCATCGACTTCCTGCCTGAATGCCTCTTGCTGGCTGCTCAACTGGAAATCCATCTCTTCTTTCCACTCCCACCGAGTCACAGCATCATCTGGGCCAAGTCATTGCTGACGGGGTAATCCCAGCCCTCTCATGGCGACGATGTTCCGTTGAATCTCGTTGGTGCCTCCGCCAACACCTATGGATATGCAGCTTAAGTATGTTCGCATCATCCTAGCTCCAGCGATAGCCCATTTCGAGTCTTGGCTCAATTCACCATAGTGACCCAAAACTCGCATTCCGACGCTTGCTGTGTGTCTCATGAGTTCGCTTGAGAACAGTAATGACATGGAGGACTCATAGCTAGGGTGAAGGCCTTTGGCATACATCCAGGCGATACGGTAGCACATCATTCGCAGAACCTCGTTCTCTACCACCAGCTCTGCTAACTCATCTTTTATCAAAGGGTCGTCGTCATCACTAGTGCCGGAGTGTCTAGCTTCCTTCGCGTACTGTATCAATTCCTCGATGAGGCGTTGGTTCCCAGCAGCTGTGCCGATCATGGAGCGCTCATAATCGAGCGCCATCGCCAGCTGGTACCATCCATTGTTTCTCTCGCCGACCAGAGCATCCTTAGGTACACGTACATCGTCAAGGAAGACCTCATTGAATGAATGTTGGTTCAGGATGTTTATGAGAGGCTTGACGGTTATGCCAGGGGTCTTCATATCGATGATGAACATACTGATGCCTCTATGCTTGGGCGCGTTGGGGTCGGTTCTTGCCCCCAGCCAGCAATAGTTGGCATAGTGCGCAAAACTGCACCACGTCTTCTGCCCATTGATCACCCAGCTATCACCATCCTCTACAGCTCGCGTTTGAATAGACGCGAGGTCTGAACCGGAGTTGGGCTCACTGTATCCCAGGCAGAAGCACGACTCTCCCTTCGCTACTTCAGCAAGATACTTCTTCTTCTGCTTCTCACTGCCAAAAAGCAACACGGCACCACCCACCCAGTTCACCGATATCTCCATCTCGATACCTACCGGAGCCCTGTGGTAGTACAATTCCTCAGCTAGGACAAGCCGTCTCACGTGGCTCATCTCCGAGCCTCCGTACGCCTTGGGGTATGCTGGTGCCAGCCAACCCTTATCGCCCAATTTGCGTTGGAACTGACGCAGAAGGGCCCACGACTCCTCGGTTTCCTCCCACAATCCAGGATCCAGTTCAGTCCACCTAGGTGGGATCTCTTCTCTTAGCCACTGTCTTACCTCTTGGCGGAATGCCTCTTCCTCTACCGAGAATCTAAAGTCCATGCTCATCCTCCCTGCTTTGAGGCTCTCTACACATCCTTGATAATGCTGAAATGGTCGATGTCGTGGAAATAATCGCCCGTCCTGGTATCGCTGAACACTGCCCGCAATCGCATACCTGCCTTGATCTTCTTCTCATCAGTCTCATCCAGGCGATGCACAATATTGGAGTCGGCGCCGTCCAGCCTGATGAATGCTGCGGTAAAAGGAATCTTCTTCTGTTCACCATTTGTTGTATCAATATAGGGGAAGTTCGTCACCGTAAAGGCGAGCAACGTGCCTTCATGACCGACCGGCACGAACTCCTCCATCTTCACGAAGCAGTCCCGGCATACGATGCGGGGAGGCACGTAGACCTTGCTGCACTGGGGGCACTTCACACCGACTAGGCGTTTGTTATCCCTCAGTTCCTTGAGAAACCGGCTGTAGTAGAACCCGGCGTGGTAGCTGTAGGGCATGTCGAGCGTGGAAGCTATGCTCAGTGGCTTCACTTCTCTGCCTTCTTCTGCCATGACACCCTCTCCCTCCGCTATCGCACCTTGACGTGCGCCATACCCGTTCCAGGCCCACCCACCGCTTGCTAGTCAAGGTGCGTCGTCGAACTGAGTACTGTGACATCAGACCAGAAGCAACCGCCAAATCCGGTGGCGAGTGCCGCCTTCGCACCGGGCACCTGCTTCTTCTCTGCTTTGCCCATAACCTGAAAGGCGGCTTCGCCTATGCGGAGCAGGCCGGTAGCTCCGATCGGATTCGTCGCCAGCACACCACCGGAAGGGTTGATGGGCAACTTGCCCTCAATGTCGGTCTCCCCGCCTCTGATGAGACTCGGGCCATTGCCCTCACCGCAGAGCCCCAGCGCCTCCATCCAGGTCACACCGGCTGTGGATGCGGGTATGTAGAGTTCGGCAACGTCAAACTGTCTGAACGGCTCGGTGATGCCAGCCATCTTGTAGGCCTGCTTCGCCGCAATCTCCAGGGATGGCAAATTGGCCAAGCCAATCCCATCGGCCAGATGGACCAGAATGTGACAGTCCCCCACGCCCAGTACCCATGCTGGACTGTCCACGATCTTCCTGGCTCTGTGCTCCTCGGCAAAGATCACGGCGCACGCGCCGTCACTGCGCGGACACATGTCGAGCAGCTTCACGGGGTACGAAACATAGGCAGACTTCATCACGTCGTCAACCGTCATCATCTGGCGGAGGTGGGCGTAAGGGTTGTACAGTGCCGCATTGTTGTGGTCACGCACCGAGACCAGCGCCGCGTCCTCCTCTGTGGCTCCGTATTTGTTCATGTAGGCCGTGTATTGCGCCGCCAGAGGCCCTATGGCTCCGGCAGTGAACTCCCTCTCAGTTATGGGGTCAAAGCAGGTGGATATGGCTGCCGTGGTGTCGGATTCCGAGTTCTGCTCCCAGCCGATGACCAGCACCGTATCGAATAGCCCCGATGCCGCGTGGTAGAACCCGGCATGCCCTATGGCACTCCCGGTAGTGCCGCCAGTGGTAACCTTCATTATGGGCTTCATATACCCGCCCGAACCGTCCACACTCCACATATCCACGCTGTTGATGGATTCAAAGTGGTCCATGTTACCGATGACAATAGCATCGATGTCCGCCATGGTCAGCTCAGCGCTTTCCAACGCCCTCCTAACCGCGATAGCGATCAGTTCCTGACCACTGCACTCAGTGTTCCTGGACTTGTGATGCGTCTGACCGAAGCCGACGACCCCCACTCTTCGAATCATTGCCATTGCCTCAATGGTCTCTTTCTCAAGAGGGGAGCCACCCCCTCATTTCGCCAGCACGAACACACAATGCCCCTGTCCACAGGCGCCCTCAATGCCGTGCGCCAGAGCTACCTTCGCCCCATCGACCTGCCTAGCTCCCGCCTCACCCCTGAGCTGCAAGACCGCCTCGGCGATTCGTGCCAAACCTGCTACCTGCACTGCATGCGCCGACAGCACCCCGCCTGATGGGTTTACTGGCAGGTTGCCCTTCATCTCAGTCACGCCCCTGTCTATCATGGCCCCGGCCTCACCCTGGCGACAAAGACCTAGCCCCTCCATCCACATCAGCTCCATGTAAGAGAAGGCGTCATAGAGCTCCGCGACGTCTATGTCCTTCATCGGATCGTTGACCCCCGCCATATCATAGGCGCGCTTGGCGGCCGCCTCCAGCGCGGCGGTGTCGGCCAGGTCGCGGTCACCTAGATGATAGGCATCAGCGCAGTGGCCAACCCCCTTTATCCAGACGGATTTCCTGCCCTTCTTCTTTGCCATCGACTCATCCGCCATCACTATCGCGCAGGCGCCGTCGGACATGGGGGAAGCATCCAGCAGCTTTATCGGGTCTGCCAGAACCCTGGACCTGAGCACGTGCTCGACGCTTATGTCGAGCGGTAGATGCGCGTAGGGATTATTCCTGGCGTTTCCGTGGTTCTTGACGGAAACCCTGGCGCACTGCTCCTCCGTCACGCCGAACTTCGACATATAGCGCCGCATCTGCAGTGCCGATGAGTTGATGGCATCGAGCCCCAGCATGCGCTCGTAGACCGGATCGAACATGGCATTGGTGATCACGGACGGAATCCCCTCTGAGGTCTTGCTCTGGGCCACAACCAGCGTCACCCGATGATGCCCTGAGAGAATCCGCATGAGTCCCATCAGCGCGCCGTAGGTGCCGTCACCCTCGACGTTTGTTGTCGGTACTCTGTGAGATCCAGTAGCTTCCGTGATCGCCATGGAGGAGATGGTGCGGCCATCCCAGAAGTCGTTGCAGACCGTAATGGTGTTGTCTATGTCATCGATCGAAAGACCCGCATCTTCCAGGGCATTGCAGGTGACTTCATAGGCCAGTTCGGCATGAGATGCCGGGTTGTACCGCTGATACTTCGTTTGAGCTAACCCTATGATGGCCACTCTGTCCACAGTACTTCTCCGTCAACGAAAGGCCTGCGTGCAGGCACCGGTCATGTTTCTAGGGGTCTGAAGTATTCGATGTCAAGGTAGTTGCCTTGCCGCTTCTCGCGAAACACTGCCTGCATCCTCATCCCGACCGTGATTTCGCCTAGGTCCACTCCACCAAGCAGATGCACCAAGCCAGTGTCGGCACCATCGAGCTTGACTATGCCCATGGCAAAGGGTGGCCTCTGCGGCTGAATGCTCGGCACAGCGTATCGAGTCACCGTGAAGGTCATCAAGGTGCCGATGCTGCTGACCTCCACCCACTCATCCATCATGCGATAGCACCGCGGGCACGTTTCTCTGGGCGGCAGATACACCAAGGAACACTGGGGGCATCTCGTGCCCCAGATTCTGCGGTTGTCCTTCAATTCCTGATAGAACCTGCTCCCCGCTTTTCCGGCATGCCATTTGTAGGGAAGCTTGATCCGGCTCGGGTACATCAGGGTGCCGGTATCGCCCAACTCCTCGCTTGTAACGGCCATCGGTGGACTCCTTTACGCTAGTCGTAACCGGTGCGCTCGTTGCGCTGCCAATGTCCAATGCTTGATATCGCGGAGAGCCATGCCTTCGAACACACGCCGCGTAATGAAGGCAATTCCCGTGAGGCCTGCGGCACCTGGCAACGACATGTTCACCTATCCCGACTTCGGCTTCCCGGCGATGAACGCCTTCATCGTGGAAAGCGTCACGGGCTCTCCCCTCTGATTCTTCACCGACTCCTTCAGTGTGACAACTCCACCCAGCTCACCTTTGTCCTGCTTGTCGACAACCTCGAGTTCCACGTGTATCGTGTCGCCTATCTTGGTCGGTGCCGTGAATCTCACCTTGTCCATACCATAGAAGGCAATGATCGCCATGTCGTAGAGGGGCAGAAGCCCGTTTGCCACTGACAGAACCAACAAGCCGTGGGCTATTCTTTCTCCAAAAGGGCCCTTCTTCGCGTATTCAACGTCGGTGTGCAACGGATACCAGTCTCCGGTCAAAGCGGCAAAACTGACGATGTCAGTCTCAGTAATGGTTCTGGCCCGGGTCACTACCGTTTCGCCAACCTGGAAGTCTTCGAAGTACTTCATACAGCCTCCTTCCAGAGCATGTTCTCTTTTAGGGCCTTGAAGACGCTAGTCTGGCAAATCGAGCGCGGCTTGACCAATCCCCCCACAAGCCAGGGTCTCTGAGGTGCCGCCTTCGGACGACCCGAAGTCAGTCCAGCGGCATTGCCGACATTCTATCCCAGCAAGAGAAGCGGCGCAAGCCTCCCCGTCCATCCCTGTCCATCCCGAATCCGTGGATTCTTTGATGGTGGGGAAGGTTTGGAGTGGTTTTGGCCAGATTGCAGCGGTTCTTGCAGGTCTCTGGCCTGACGGTTCACCAGCTTGAGGCGGTTTCCCGCCAGTTATGTCTTGTTAGTGGGGGCTAGGCCTCCTTTTGGGCAAAGATTATCCATAGATCACCACCTCCCTCAAGACGTTGTGGTCTGTCTTCAGCAAACCGGTGGGCTGAGCGTCATGGCCCGCTCTTGAGCGGCGCGAATCAGCACTACCCATATCTCCTCCAGTATCTTCAATATCACCCGCCTGGCATGATGTACG
>JAPLHP010000048.1 GCA_026389585.1 Chloroflexota bacterium
TAGCCGACGGTATTTCGTTGGAAACACCAGATGATACAACAATACGCTTACATTGTGGCTCTTGTGTAAATAGATGCTCATGCATCTATTCTAATTCATTCGCCGCAAGCGGCGGGGTATCAGACCCTAAAAGAGAATGAATTATTTGCATGACGAGCGGCGTTCTATTCTGAAGACTAACCTTACCTTCAAGGGGGGGCATGGGTGAGGAAAGGGACTGACTAGAGGGTCATTGTATACTGTAGTGCTGTGAATCGAAAAGGAGGTCGTTATGAACAAGAGCGAAATACTAGCCTTGATCAATGCCAACCCGGCCTGTCATCTGGCCACGGCGGAGGGAGATACACCACACGTCCGCGGCATCCTGTTGTACAGGGCTGATGAGAACGGGCTCGTGTTTCATACGGGCACAACGAAGGATTTACACAGGCAGCTGTCCAAGAATCCCAGAGTAGAATTCTGTTTCAATGACTATCAGAGGAATATTCAGGTAAGAGTCAGCGGCGTTGTCAAACTGGTTGAGGACATGGAGTTGAAGAAGGAAATAGTGGCCAAGCGTGATTTCTTGAAGCCCTGGGTGGAGAAGGCGGGATACGAGATGCTTGTGATCTACCGTCTCAGGAAAGGTCAGGCCACAGTCTGGACAATGGAGACCAACTTCGCCCCTAAGACCTATATTGAGTTGTGAACCGCTTCGTCTCGGTGGACCGCCTCACGAGTGCGGATACCGGATTGAGCGAGCCAGGATTACCATTTGTTCCTACCAGATAGCGCTCTTAAAAAAACGCATGGTATGATATATTCACATATACACATCAAATAAGGCAGCTTCTCTTCCGGGTATTGCTTCTGCGCTGTCAGCAGTTCATAGCGCATCTGGTTCAAGATATGTTGGCTGCAAATCGGCCATCGATAAGGAGGTGAATTATGCCTGACGGTGCCGAATCTGGGGTAACCTCCCGGGCCGAACCACAACCGGCTATTGTGACAGAGGGTTTGTACAAGTCATTCGGGGCCGTGAAGGCTTTGGATGGTGTTGCCCTGGTGGTGCAGCCTGGTACCGTTATGGCGCTTCTGGGCCCCAATGGAGCAGGCAAGACCACGGTTATACGTATCCTGGCCACATTGATGCGGCCGGACTCCGGGCGGGCCGAGGTTCTGGGGCACGATGTGCTGCGTGAGGCGGTAGTAGTGCGCTCTCTCATTGGATTGACCGGCCAATATGCTGCTGTTGACGAAAACCTCACTGGTCGGGAGAACCTGGAAATGGTAGGTCGACTCTACCATCTTGGCGGGTCGGAGGCCCGAAAGAGGGCCGGCGAGTTGCTGGAGAGCCTTGATCTCGCCGAGGCTGCCGACCGTGGAGTGAAGACATACTCTGGAGGGATGCGACGCCGCCTCGACCTGGCGGCCAGCCTGGTAGCACGCCCGCCGGTGTTATTTCTGGATGAGCCAACTACCGGCCTTGATCCAAGGAGCCGTATTGGCTTGTGGGATACCATCGCCGGTTTGGTCAAAGGAGGCACAACAGTGCTATTGACCACTCAGTACCTGGAGGAGGCAGACCGTCTGGCTAACCACATCGCAGTGATCGATCACGGACGCATCATCGAGCAGGGTACCCCGGAGTATCTGAAGGAATGCTGCGGTGGCGATGTTCTGCTGCAACTGCGTCTGTCAGACCGCAGTCAGACGGCGCTTGGTGCGGAGATACTGGCAACATTCGGTGATGGCAAGATCCGGGCGGATGCAGAAACGGGTCAACTGGAACTGCCTGTGGAAAAGGGAACCACGATCCTGCCGGAGGTGATACGCCGTCTGGATGCCCGCGGGGTTGCTATTTATGACATTGCACTCAGGCGGCCTACCCTGGACGATGTCTTCCTGTCGCTGACGGGTCGCACCGCGGAGGCTTCGTCTGAAGAAGGTACTGCAGTGAAGAAGGGCAGAAAATCCCGCTCTGAAAGGAGGAAGCCATGATGGGTGCCAGGGCTGCGACGCGATCTTCTGAGTTCAGGTGGATAATACCGGACACGCTGGTGATAACCTGGCGAAGTGTGCTGCGTTTTGTTCGTCTTCCTCAGTTGCTGGTCTTCTCCACCATCCAGCCGGTGATGCTGCTGTTGCTGTTCAACTATGTCTTCGGAGGTGCTATTAACGCCGGCGGGGTCAAGTATATTCAATATCTGTTGCCGGGGTTTCTGGTCCAGATAGTGGTCTTTGGGTCCACACAGGCCAGCGTCGGCCTGGCCGAGGACCTCTCGCGGGGCATTATCGACCGGTTCCGTTCGCTGCCAATGGCGCGGGCCGCTGTGCTTGCCGGCCGCACCCTGGCTGATACCCTGCGATACACCTTCCTGGTTCTGCTTATGGTCGCAGTGGGCTCTGCCATGGGGTTCAGATTCCATAATGGAATAGGCCCCGCTATCGCCGCCCCATTGCTGGCTGTCCTGTTCGGCTTTGCCTTCACGTGGATTTCGGCCTTCATTGGCATGACGGTGAAGGATGTGGAGACAGCGCAGGTTGCAGGATTTGTCTGGGTCTTCCCTATCGTTTTTGCCAGCTCCATGTTTGCGCCGGTGGATTCGATGCCCGGCTGGCTGCAGGCCTTTGCCAAGGTGAATCCGGTAACACCAACAACTGATACAATCCGGGCGCTCTGCTCGGGTGGCGAGATAATGTCCCACCTGTGGCAGTCGCTGGCCTGGATAGGCGGGATCCTGGTGGTCTTTGTGACTCTGGCCATCAGCCGCTACCGGCGGATTGCCTAGGCCTTGCCATGTTCACTGGTTGAGCGGTGGAATGAAGGCGAGCCGCATTGCCCGGCCTTCATTCGTCCTTGAAACCGTTGTCGAGGTGCGATCCGTCACAGAAGGGCTTGTTCTTAGAACCACCACACCGACACAGCGTGTAGTGTTCCGGACACGCCGGTTGTGAGTTCATATCATCCCGAAGTTCAATGCCGCCGACAACTTTAAGGGGGCCGTTCCTGCTGACCGTTATGGCAGGCTCATGTCCGAAGTCTCGGCAATGTTCGCCCCCGATCTTATAAGTCAAGGCTCCGGAAGGGCATTTCCTGATCGTCTTCATGATCTCATCAGAGCTGGCAGCGTCGGGATTACAGGTCTCGAAAACCTGAGGAAGGTCGTTTATGCATGACCTGTCACGGCAGCAGACGTCGGTATTGTCCACTATAGTGATGTCCTTGCCCACGTACTCATTTACCTGGCCGC
>JAPLHP010000049.1 GCA_026389585.1 Chloroflexota bacterium
ATGGTCAACCGCCCGCTCCGCAGTAATGGACACAAGCCAGGTCCGCATCATCCTTGGCGTAGATCTTACAAAGCCTTTTATGACAAGGGGTGACAAATTCGCTGAACAATTAGGGTGACATTTTCGCTGGACAACAACACGCGCGCACTACTTGTCGGAAATCGGGCGGAAAGGCACCGTGAGTCAATGCACCTCTTTCCTCTCTATTGCCCACATAGCCAGAATGAGCATGATCACGGATATTCCAATCAAGATTACCACTGAGATTGTAGGAGCTACATAATTGGTCATCTCCAGAGAAGGAGGCATGGCGCCGATATCGGGGTCAAGGCCCTCCTGCACGCCCTTATAGGTGCCAGCAAATACAGTCATAAAAGCCTGGGTTTCCGGCTTCAACTGCCCGGTTTCTGCCCGGTCCATGGATATGGTAAAGGTATTGCCCAGGTGATAGCCCAGGTCTGGATAGTACAGATGATAGCGCTCATAAGTGCTGGTGAACAACACTCTAGGGATTATCCCAACAAAGAAAACCAACATGACAATCAGCATGAGCACTACGGTTATCTTCACTCTGCTCTTCATCAGGGTAGACAGACCAACCGCGATGGAACCAAAAACAATGGTCACTAGAAGTGAGTAGAGAAACATCCAGGGCAAAAGACCTATGAGGGCATCAAAGGTATCCGGGTCGATGGGCACCACAATCCAGAACACCAGAACAGACAGAAGCAAGACGGTCGCTTGTAGAAGCGCGGTGTTCAGTACCAGAGCCAGGAATTTCCCCAGCACTATCTCCGATCTCTTTATCGGCTTGGTTACTAGGAGAAGCAGGGTGCCGTCAGAATCCTCCTTGGAGATAAAGCCGGCGGCTGTGGCAACCACTGATAACACCAGAAAGAAGCCTGCCAACCACATATAGAGGAGTATGGCAAAGTTGTCGATTACGTAGTGGGTTTGCATCTCCAGAGACATGGGGGTCTTTGCCATCTCGGATCGCCACGCGAAGGATACAGCTAGCGGTATCGATAAACCAATGAGAACGAGCAGTATTGTGCGCTTGAGGCTCATTAAATCGCCCAGGGTCTTGCCCAAGACAACCTGAAATCTCATTCCTTCTCCATTATCGCTTTGCGGTAGATAGTCTCCAGGGTTATTTCCTCTCTGCTGAAGTGTTCCAGCAATGTCCCCGTTTCGGCAATGGCCTTCACCACTTCCTGCTTCAACCTCTCGTCGTCTTCAGTCGCAAGGTGGGCGAAGCCCTCGGCATCAAACCAAATGTCCGCCAGCGTCACCTTTTTCTTCAGAGTCTTCAGGACAGCCTCGTTGTTCGAGGTCTTCAACAAGTAGCGGTTCCTGGAGTATGCTTTCTTGAGATTGGTCATGCTGTCCTCCGCTACTATCTGACCCTTGTTGATCAGAGTTGCAGAATCAACCAACTGCTCGAGCTCTGACAGAATATGGCTGCTGATGAAGATAGTGATCCCTCGCCTCCTTGAAGTCTCCCGTAATTTGTCGAGGATTGACATCCTGCCTGTGGGATCAAGGTTGGCCGTTGGTTCATCCAGGATGAGAACCTCTGGCTCGTGAATCAGGGCTTGAGCAAGACTGAGCCTCTGCTTCATACCGGCGCTGAAGCCCTTTACTTTCGCTTCCACAAAGTCGCCCAGCTCAATCCAATCCAGGAGTTCTGCAGCTTTCCCCCGCACGTCGCCCTTCACTCCACTCAGTCTTGCCATATAGACCAGATAGTCAATGGCGGCCATATCGCTGTAGAAGGAAGGGCGCTCCGGGGAGTAGCCCACCAGCTGTCTTGCTGGCACTGATCCAAGGGGATAGCCCTTGATGGATCCTGCACCGGCGGTGCACCTTATAGCGCCCACCAGCATCTTGATGGTAGTTGTTTTCCCTGCCCCGTTTGGTCCGATGAAACCATGGACAGTGCCTTCCTCAATCTTTACATCGATGCCATCCACAGCCTTGAACTTCCCGAAGCGTTTGGTCAGCTGGCTGGTCTCAATCATCAGACTCTTATTCAACGTCGTATTCCTTTGCGGCGATATCGGGTGAATACTCTCCGTAGTACCGGTGAAATGGCCACCAAAGCAAGCACCACCATGGCCACCCAGGCAAGCGGCACGGCTATGTCACCTTTTTTCACTGTAAATGTCGCTGTAACGGACACATCCCTGCCATATTCATCCATAGAACGGACCATTAGTTCGTGCTCCCCCCGAGCAATCGCTACAGTGACCTCGGTCTCGTTAGTCCGGGCCACCTCAATCCCATCGATGAATACCAGGTTGAGAGCTCCCGGATCGGCACCTTCCCATTGGATTCTGATGGGGGAGGTTCCGGTATCCCCATCGCCCGGGGAAGTAATGCGGAGATTGCTGGCCAGGTCGAGGAAGTAGAGTTCCCCGCTCAACCCTAACATAACCAGCTTGCCCTGTGCTCCTGTATCCATGAGACCTGAGCCGGCTATCCGGAACTCAGCTATCTCACGCTCATTCACCAGGTCAACCACCATCAGTTGTACTTCCTTCTCTGCGCCCGTCTCGCCTATCATTGACAGCACCGCTATCTCCCTGACTCCGTCCTGATTGAAATCGGCTACCGGCTCGATGAAGGCGCCGGGCTGCCATCTGCGATCCCACTTCCTATTTTCATCGAACTTCTCGATGGCAATGTCCTTTAGGAGTTGATTATTAACGACGTCATATACCACCACGCGTGCCCCAGGCTGGTCCGGCAGGAACTTGATCAGAGCAAGTTCAGCAATTCCATCACCGTTCAGGTCTGGTATCGTAGTAACTGGCATAAGCTCCCGCAGATTGATCTGATCGAACATGCCGCATCCCTGAAACTCCGTGAATTGCCACATGCTGTTTCCATCTTTTCCACTCAAGACTTCTACCAGCGGTCTCCCCTCATAATCACTACTCCTCCTCCAGTAAAAGACAGGGTCAAGGTAGCCATCATTATTGAAGTCGGCAGTGGAGAAATCGCACCCGTTGTCCTCCCCTTCCCATTCCCTTTCAATCAACATCTTCCCGCTATCCGGCGAGCATATCCTCCAAAGACGAGGGCGGTTCTCTCGGTTCACAAAAAAGGAGGCTTCCCTGATGCCATCACCATCTATATCATCGACCAGGCTCATCTCGTGTGGGTTCGTATTCTCCTTTAGACCGGCCTTGAATATCGACTGAGCAGGAGGGTCAGACCTGAAATCCAGTCTGTCTTCTTCCCAGGCACTTATCAGCGTATACACTGCCGAGTAATCACAAGCTACCAGGTCATCTACACCGTCGCCGTTTACATCACCAGGAGACTGATAGCATGTATCCCATTGGGCTTTGGTTTCCATCCCCGTGGGGTTTAACCTGAAGAAGGGATCTTCGTATACCCAGGGGTTGTTGGTCTTGGTCCACAGAAGCTCACCCTTGGGGCTGATGAGGAATATGTCTTGACGACAGCCGACTATGAAAGCGATCTCTCCCCGGACATTGATGATATCCAGGGATTCTATTTGCTTATAGATCTTTTTCCCTTGCCCCCACGCTTCCATATCGCTGCTTAGCTGCTGCACCTGCCCATCCAGCCAATCAGGGTTATATTCGCCTTTTTGAGTCAGTATCTGCTGTACAAAATCGTCCACCAATGCCTTCAGATATGGCCTTTCATCAAGTCTCTCATAAGCATCATAGTAGGTTTCCTTTACGCCCTTGCTCAGTATTTCACCAACTAATGACTTAAATTCTTCAGGGGACGAGTTCTTTGCCTTGTAGAGCTGATCCCAGAGGCCGTAGTAGTCCTGAGTCACCACTGGCTGGTCGAGCAGGATTGAGCCATCTCTGCCGCTGAAAGCCATTATTGCGAAACCCTCTCCGGTCTCTCCCGCTGACCGGGGACATGCAAAACCAACGATATCCTGCTTCCCGTCTCCATTGATGTCCGGGCTCACCTGGATGCCGGCTATGCCCTCGATAGTTGATAGCTCTTCGTAGGGTATCTCATAGGACCAGGCTTTCTCTTGGGTGGCTCCATCTATCACATATAGTATCCTCGCACCGACCCCATCTCCCCAGTTTCCAATTTGCTGTTTTGACCAGACGAACAAATCCTGTGTGGCATCCCCGGTGAAATCGCCTTTCTCCACAGCAACATCGTTTATCCGTGGATAGTGCCACAGTACCTCACCCTGCGAGGAGACACAAAGCAGGTCTTCATAGTCAGAGACCAGGATAAAGCTGCCATCGCCGAATTCCTTCACCCAGTATTCACTCGTGCCTGTGGAGGAGGTGGACGTTATCTCCAGGGTCTCCGTCGCTTCCCCATCCTGAATGCTGACCGCCTCCACCTTTGCTGTAGAGCCGGACTTCTCCTGCGGCAGGAGAATGACCTGCTTTCCATCGAGATGGGCTGTCTCCACACTGGCCATGCTCCCTAAGTCCAGGCCGGGCTTTTTCCAGATCACCTCTCCTGAGGCGGAATCTATCAGAAACAGGCCTGAAGTCCCGGCATATCCTTGATTTCCTGTGCCACTCTTTTGCCCCACGTAAGTGGAGGCCAGGATTTCTCCGATACCATCCCCACTGACGTCATCGACCATAGAAACCCTTAGGTTAAAGAAATTGGAGTCCCCGGGGCCGGTGGGCAAATTGTTCTTCTGCTGGTAGTATTGATATTGCAGGCTGGAACTGTATTCAATAAGTGGCACGGTTTCCCAGGCACAGGTTTTGTCTTTCAGATCGATGAGGCGCACCTTGCCATCCTCGGAACCCGCTATGACCTTTTCTCTGCCGTTCACCTTTATGGGCACAATATCCCAGATTGACCTGTCGATAACCCATTTGTTGCCCCCGTCATCAAATACGGTGCACTCCTCTGCCAATTTCTCTCCCCAGATCAGGTTGCCCTTTGCCCCGCTGACAACATAGATAGAGCCGGTCTGGGCTCCTATCACAAGATCTTGCTGCCCGTCTCCATCTACATCGGGAACAACCCTTACCTGCCAAAGGTTGTCATCAGCCTTGAATCGCCAGATCTCTTCGCCGGTTTGCCCGTTAAGGAGGTAGAGGTAGTAGCCTGAAGTGGCAGCTATATCCTGATAACCATCCGAATTTACGTCGTTGATTGTTTCTACATCGAAGGTGGAGGTTTGGATGTCGGTCCATAGCAGATCTTCCAGAAAAGCCGCCTGCTTGGGGGAGAATTGCCAGATCTTCTTACCACTATAGCCATCATAGCAACGAATATTCGGGAAATTTGTGTCATCGACTGCTACCACTATCTCTTGCTGACCATCTCCGGTCGTATCATTCAGCATAGAAATGTCCGAAACCGAGCCGGGTGTGGAGATGTACCTCTGTATGCCACCTCCCTCAGCGACTATGTACAAGCCTTTTGACGTCCCAATGAGGACAACACTCTCTCCACTCAGTTGGGCAACCCTGATTTCGGTTGAGACACTGCCGGCCAGGCCTATCTGGACACAGTCTACGGAGGACTCTTGTGCGGCTGAATCACCAGAGGTATAGGACTCCGAGGCAAGCAAACCACCGGGCAAAGGTGAGAGAAGCCCTGAGACAATGACAGCAGTGAAAAGCGCTATGACAGCAAATGCCCGCAGGACCGGGGCACCAGGATCACCCCATCTCATCCACTTAATCCCTTTCGGCTCATATCGTGGCAATTCTACACAAAGTGGGCATAATATTCCACAACCAAGGGTAGATAAATCCTGGTGCCATTTGTCGGAGACTTCCTGACAGACGGCAAGGCGGTTGAGGTATACTCTATTGGATTGGCGGCCAAGTCGCAGGCTTCCTGCCGCCTATCTCAACAGTTCAAGGACAAAGGAGGATCAAATGGCAAAAAAAGAGAAGTATGACGTGATCGTGGTTGGAGCCGGCCCGGGGGGCGTTACCTGTGGTGCCCTGCTGGCAAAGAAGGGCCTTCGTGTCCTGGTACTGGACAAGAACGAGCGCGTTGGCGGCAAGCAAATGACAGTTTCGGTCAAAGGATACAGGGGTGAGTTGTGGCCCACAGGCGGACTGCCTGTGAATGGCGGCTCCTGGCTCGAGGCTTTTCGGGCGATCGGAATAGAGTCCAAGTTCAGGGCTTCCGTGAAGAACATTGGCAATCTGTACCGGCGTTCGGGCGGCGAATGGTTGCGCACGGTCACCCAGATGGACCCTTATGTGCTGCCGGATCCCAACGTCATGTTCGACCAATGGGGACTAAACGCCAAGGAACGAGAGGTTGGCATACAGATACTGGGCGAGATTGCATTAATGCCCCCGGACAAGATCAATTCCCTCGATGATACGACTGTTCGGGAGTATCTTGGGCGGTATGAGACGATGCCACGTACCATGTACGGATATCTTGCTTTCCTCACCCACGCATTTAACGTGGGATTGATAGACCTGGTTCCAATCTCAGAGGTGGTCAAGGCTTTCCAGCGCCTCATGGGTCAGCCATTGGGTTATCCTATCGGCGGCTATGGCCGTATGTCCGAGGATATTGCCCAGGTAATAAAGGATTGTGGCAGCGAGATCAAGGACAGGACCAGGGTCGAGAGGATCCTGATAGAAGATGGCCGGGCAGCCGGCGTGATCACCAGGGACGCCGTCTATAGATCGCCAATCGTTGTCAGCGATGCCGGCATACAGCCAACAGTGCTCAAGCTCGTCGGCGAACAGCACTTTGACAAGGGCTATCTCAGCTATGTGAAGAGTCTGCTGCCCAGCAATGGATTTACCGGCTGCCACTATATTCTGAAAGAGCCTGTACTCAAATACGGCCTGTATCAGGTCTGGTCAGATGATGCCTGGTGGGACCTGGACCGCCAGGACGAGGTCAAGAGAGGCAAAATGCCGGCAGATCTCATCATTACCGTACTGGTGCCGACCAACTATGACCCTGAGATGGGGCCTCCAGGCAAGCAACTCGTGGTTTTTGGTACTCCGTGCTCGCCCGATCCTGCAGACAAGACAATAGCCGCACTGTGGAAGAAAGCGGACCAGCAGATGGCTGAGATGTTCCCCGAAATAGTGCCGGTAATCGAATCCAAAGGGCCATATTCAGGCCCGGCCCAGGTGGCGGCTGCAAGCCGCGATCAAGTCCTGCCAGCACAAGGGGGCGAAGCCTGCGGACTGTGTGTGACAATAGGCCAGTGTGGCAAGTATAAGCCGTCGGCCAAATCCCCCATAGTCGGCCTATTCTATGTCGGCTTCGACGCAGGCAGCACTGCATTCATGGGGTCGCAGCAGGCGGTGGACTCTGGTTTGAGAGTAGCGCCCCTGGTCTATCACTATCACCTGGAGAAGAGGCAGTCAGCTTCGTTCTGAACAGCTAGTTCTGGGTTGTTCTGCCCTTGGCTCTCGATGCGCGCTAGGCAACAAGGTGTGCCATGTCCGCCTCGTTGCTGCTGGTGATTCGGGCGGAGGCTGTGTCGAGAGCCTTTTTCAACCCCCTTAGTCAAAGGGGGATTCCAGGGAGTTCTTGGAATCGAGGGACACCCCCAGCCCCCGGCAGGGACGTATCCCTGCACTCTCTTGCGATGGGAGATGACGAGGGCAAGAGCGGTTCTCGCAGCCGCGGCAGGGACCTGCGCCTGCACCCTCTTGAGACGAACCTCTGCCAAGCGCTCCTAACACCTGTCGCCAAGGGTAAGTGAAATCGCCTCTCACTTGAAGGGAGAAGACGAAGGTGAGGGTGACGTCCAACCCCCGGCAGGGACAAGCCTCTCGTCCCCTTTTGAGGCAACCGTGGTGTGTCTGGCGGCAACGCGTCCTCAAACGTCGTTCGCATGGATCCCGAGGCGGTGAGAATACGCTGCGTGACTTGTCTCAAGTCCAATATAATCGGCAGCATGGTTCCCGCAGACCAGTATCAGGACACGATCCAATCGGAATTGACACAACAAGTATAATGGGGTCATGAAGCGCCGGCCGGAAGACAAACCGACGAGGCGACTGAGGGTTGCCACTTCCCGGACCCTGTTCGACAGCATGATTGAAGGCGCGCTCTTCATTCATCCGAGCACGGGAAAGGTCGTTCTAGCCAACAGGGCCGCCGCCGCCATGTTCGGCTTTGGCTCCCCCGAGGAAATGGTTGGGTTAGATCCCCTGGACTACATCCCCGCGGAGGACAAGGGGCGCATCGCCGGCATTATGGCCGGGTATTTCATTGAGGGTGATCTGCAGAAAACGATGGACGTGAAGGCTCTGGCGAAGGACGGCAGAGAGGTGTGGGTCACAGCCGTTGGAATCCGAACCGAACATGAGGAGGAGACAGCAGGGCTCATCTTGATGAAGGACATCACCGCGCAGAAAGCCGCAGAGAAAGCCCTGGCCGAGACCGAGGGAAGGCAACGGCAGATTCTGAACAATGCCAATGAGTCCATAGTGGTGGTTCAGGACGGGAAGATCGTCTTCGCCAACCGAAGGACCTTGGAGTTGGGCGGGTTCTCCGAAGAAGAGATGCGGGGGCAGTCCTTCATGGATTTCCTCTGTCCCGAAGACCGAGAAATGATGATGAGGCGCTATGTCAAGAGAGTCGGCGGCAAGGAGTACCCTTCATCATTCCAATTCAAGGGGATTGGCAGAGATGGCGCTGTCAGATGGGTCGAGCTTCGGGAGACATCTTTCGCGTGGGAGGGGAAGCCGGCCCTCCTCTGTCTCCTGAACGATATCACCGAGCACAGGAAGGCTGCCGAGGAGCTTGCGGCCAGCGAGAGACGCTACCGCCTGCTTGCTGACAATGTGTCAGACGTCATCTGGGTCACTGATCTTCAATGGAAGCCGACCTATTACAACCCCTCGGTCACCCACTTGTTGGGCTACAGCGTTGAAGAGGCCATGGCCGGCGCAGTGAGGAGGACACCTTCTTCGCTTCAAATGGCGACGGAAACTTTTCGGGAGGCACTTGCCAGAGAGGAGGAGCAGCCGGGAAGCGCTTCAGGCTCGCCGATGATGGAGCTGGAGTTCATTGACAAGAAGGACTCCATAGTCTGGGCAGAGACCACGGTGAGTTTCCTGCGGGATTCGAAGGGACATCCGTATGCAGTCCTGGGCATACTTCATGACGTCAGCGAGCGCAGGAAGTCGGAAGAGGCTCTCAGGAGGAGTGAGGAGCGATTCCGGGCCCTTATCGAAAATGCCAGCGACGCCATTGCGGTGCTGAGTGCCGAAGGCGAGATCGTGTATGAGAGCCCCAATTCTCAAAGGGCTGTTGAACAGAAGATGAGCGGCGTGTTTGGACCCGGGGTGATGGAGGTCATTCATCCAGACGATGTCCGGAAGATCGTCGATCTGTTTGAATGGGTGAGGGACCACCCTGGAGAGAGTGTGGGGACAGAGGTGCGCTTCAGGCACAAGGATGGCTCCTGGCACACGGCCGAAGGAACTGCCCGCAATCTGCTCCACGATCCCAGGCTGAACGGTATCGTCATAAACTACCGCAACATCACTGAAAAGAGGAGGGCCGAGGAAGCGCTCAGAGATAGCGAGAAACGCTACCGTCTGCTGGCCGAGAACGTGGCAGATGTTATCTTTGTCCTAGATATGAACCTGAGGCCAACCTACTTCAGTCCTTCTGCTACCCGCATGTCGGGATACAGCATCGAGGAAATCATGGCTGGCCCATTGGAAGCAAGAATGACCGCGCGTTCTTTTGAGGTGGCCATGCAGATTCTGGCAGATGCGATTGCTGACGAGAAGAGGAGACCGGGAAGTGAGACATCGCGGTCTTTGGAATTGGAGTTGAAACATAAGGACGGCTCAACTAGGCCGACTGACACCACGGTGAGTTTCCTGCGCGATTCGGAAGGACAGCCTGTTGGGATTGTGGGGATCCTGCACGACATCACCGAAAAGAGGAAGGCTGAAGAAGCGCTCAGAGATAGCGAGAAAC
>JAPLHP010000050.1 GCA_026389585.1 Chloroflexota bacterium
CTCTCTCTTTGGCACTCATCGTGATCAGTCCTCCTTCCAATGAGGCACCTCCTTATCAGGATTGCCTCTGTTTTACTCCCTTTTGCGAAAGAGGACATTTCTATCGAGTTATTAAGAGGACATTATCATAGAGTTACAACAAAATTGAAGGCTGCTCTTGAAAGACTGGTGCTCCGTGTCCCCAAGATGGTCGAGAAACATGTTAACGCTGACAAGTACTGGGCCCATCGTGGCGAGTTGCCTGCTGATTCCCTCAGCCACTTTGGGCGCTATCGGATTTATGGTCGAAGCGTCCCTGATGAGATGGATAACGCTGTGCGCGAAGCCCTCGGATACGTAGGAGTTTTGCTGTCTGAGTATGGGCTTGCCGATGTCGGAGACCATAAGGAATGGGCAATGGATTATCCGGGTACTCACCCTAAATACAGACGTGAGTATAAGTGGTCAGAGGAGATGAATGCCGCGTTGAACCGGTACTCGGAACTCTATAATAGACTATTGAAACTTGGCCAGGAACTTAAAGGGGTGAAGAACAATAAAGCTGAAGCCGAGGCAAAGCATCTGTGGGACAAAGCTTAACCAGCGTCTATTTCTGTGCAAGGCCAAGGCTGTCACAGGCGGATCTCTGCCCTGGGCTTTAAGACTTTAGATCACCCCTGACTCCAATTGTTACCTCATTTAGTGGAATACCCTTGCCACTCAGGCGTATTGCTTGCCTTGCCATATGCGTCAGCCCGGAACAGCAGGGTACCTCCATGTGTACCGCCGTAAGGCTCTCAACCTGTGAATGATGCAGAATGTCGGTCAGCTTCTTCAGGTGTGATTGGAAGTCATCCAGCTTGGGGCAAGCCACAAGCAGAGCGTGGTCTTTGAGCAAGTCCTGATGAAAGCCAGCGTAGGCGAAAGGGACACAGTCGGCTACAAGAAGGAGATCGGCTCCCTGAAGGAAAGGTGCAGTTGACGGTACTAGAGCGAGCTGGACCGGCCAGTGGCCGAGCATTGAGTCTTGATGTACGGTGTCTTTTCGGCTGCCGATGCCAACTGCCGTCCCCTGCCTCCTGAACTGAGTGACAGTAGCTGATGGGCAACCGCAGGGAAGCGCTGCTGTACCATGCTCTTCTGATTCCATGCGGCGCTTTGTTGCATCCCCGTCAAATTCTTGGGCTGCTCTCTCCTCAATGGTGATCGCCCCCTGGGGGCATTCACCGAGGCAGGCACCAAGACCATCGCAGTATTCCTCACTGATAAGCCTTGCTTTGCCATCGACAATCTGGAGAGCCCCTTCAACGCAGGCTGGGACACAGATGCCACAGCCGTCACATTTCTCCTCATCTATCCTGACGATCTTTCTCATCATTTTGGTTGTCATATCGCGTCTTCCCCCTGGCTAATAAACTGAAAACCTGCAATCAGGTATTGCTCTTGATTTGTCTCCACTTCTCCTCTCCCAGACACTCGCGTGCTGCGGCACACCATTCGATACAGGTTGGCACACTATCCCGATAGACTATTTGGCCACACTGGGAGCACTTTACTTTGATCTCACTGGAGAACATCTCGATTTCGGCACTACAGTTGGGGCATTTCAGGAGCTCCAGCCGCACCTGCATGTTATCTTGCCCAGGACATCTGCTGAACATTGGAATCACCTCCTACCCTCTGTCAATGCTTGATCCTGGCTTTCCTGAATCATGTTAGAGCTAAACCAGGCCCTCTACCATGATCTGGATCATAGAGTGGGGTCATACGCATGGCAAAGCAACCCTTATTAGTGTCTAACTGCAGATATGATGGAGAGTTGGGGGGTGTCTTCCTATACTGCTGGTGGTCCTTCACTCAGCAGCTTGAGCTTGGATTCATCCAGGATAACTATCTTCCCACGAACAGAGCGAATTATACCTCCGTCTTTGAGGCGGCTCATGAACCGGATGGCTGTCTCGGTGGTAGTTCCGGCCATATCGGCAATCTCTTGTCGGGTAAAGGGAAGAGTGGGCCCAAGCTTGGAAGAGAGCATCAGCAGCATCCTGGCAAGGCGTTGTTCAACCCTCTCTCCTGCAAGGTCTCTGAGTCTACTTTGGGCATCCCTGAGTCGTCCTGCCAGAACATTAATAATTCTCAGCGCTGTTTCTGGGCGATGAGCGAGAAAGGAGCGGAAATCTTCTCTCCCAACCTCCAGCACTTTGGTTTCAGCTACGGCCTGTGCTGAACCTGGATATGGCCTATTCTCGAAAACGGCGACCTCGCCAAACATCTCGCCGGGTCCGAAGAAGGCAATGACAAACTCCTTGCCCAGTGATGAATGCTTGAGAATCTTGACCCTGCCCTCAGCTACTATATAGAACCAGTTTGGGGCATCTCCTTCCCAAAAGACAAACCCACCTGCCTTAAGGCCACGCTCAATAGTCAGTTCGGCCAACTCAGCAAGTTCGTCTTCATTCAAACTGGAGAAAATGGTTGAACTTTTCAGAAGTTGAACCTTGCTGTTGCCCGGCATCCTGTCAGCCCCTTTAGTCAGTAGCTCCTGGCATCATACCATCACAGTAGAAGGCAATGCCGAGGAGGCCAGGCCCGGTGTGCAGTCCCATAACTGGGGTGAAATCTGTAACATACACTTCGACGCAATCGACCTCTGAAGCTATGCGCTGTTTCAATTCCTCGGCTTCACTGAGAACATTGGTATGCATGACAATGGCATGCACGGCTTTTCCCTGTGATTTTTCTCTTAGAAGCTCTATTAGTCGTTCGATGGCCTTCGGTCTGAGTCTGGCCCGATCCACAGGTGTAGCTCCTTTCCCTGACGGGAGGAGTTCAAAAATGGGCTTTATTTTGAGTAGCGAGTTTGCCCAGGCAACAGCGTGAGGAACCCGCCCCCCTTTCGCCAGGTAGTTGAGAGTATCCATGAAAGCTACCAGGCGGACTTTGGGCATCAATGTTCGAGCTGCTTCAGCAGATTTGTGTAGACTTTTCTCTGCTACTGCTACCCTGGCTGCGGTCAGGACTACAAGTCCTTGTGCTCCCGCCGCGGTGCCGCAGTCTAGTACTTCAACGACTACATTTGGCGTCTTCTGGTTGCTCATTTCAGCAGCAGCCTTAGCTGAATCAAAAGCGTGAGTGAATCTGGCAGATGGAGTGATTACCAGGATGGTTTCACTTTTCTCTGCTACCTTCTCGAAAACTGCAAGGTAGGTTTCCGGTGATGGTGCTGAGGTTGTTGGCAGTTTCTTTGATTGGGCGAGCAGTTCGTAAAACTTGGCTGGAGTTATATCTATCCCATCTCGATAGAGCTTTCCATCATGGATAAACTCCATCGGTACAACTTCAATCTCATAGCGATCCACCAATTCCTTGGGTAGGCAAGCTGCGCTATCGGTGACAATAGCTACTTCATTCACAGCTTGGCCATTTCGAGATAAGAACCATCCTCATATCGCTTTGACCTTTATTCGAAACGGAGTCTTTCTCAATGTATCGATCAGGCTTGGGTGCTACCTGTGACACTACGGCTCACTATTTTAATTGAACCAGATGCAAATAGCCAGCATGCTTCCCTCAGCATGCTGAGGGAAGCCGAAGGGTCTCCCCTCAGTAGGGACAGACCTTCAGGTCTGTCCGTTGCCCCTGGTTTCAGACCGCGGACAGAGCTAAAGCCATGTCCCTACAGGCTGGTGTCACAAGCCATCATAACAATCGAGATTCTTCGCTGCGCTCAGAATGACACCTAAGAGCGGTGGCTGTCGGGTCCCCGACCCGACGCAGTGGGCAATACAGAATGGCATCTATGCAATATGTTACCCTGATATTCATGCTGTTTGTCACCCTGAGCGAAGGCGAAGGGTCTCTTCCCACAAAGCGAATGACGCCTATTCTTGCAACTAAGCACCAGCCTTCGGAGGGAGGCCAGTCTCTGCTTTATCAAACTCGAACTTGCCCTCGCCAAATAGCCTGATGCAAGCATCAACGGCATTCGCATCATACAGCGTTCCCTTGCCGGCTGCAATCTCGTTCATAGCTGCTTCCACGCCCAGAGCCGGCCGATAGGTCCGGTCGGAGACCATCGCCTCAACTACGTCAGCCACGGCGACTACCCGAGCCTCCATCAGGATATCATCACCTTTCAGCCCCAGAGGGTATCCGGAACCGTTGATCCTCTCGTGATGCTGATGAACAATATCGGCAATCGGGCAGAACAAATCAATAGTCTTTAGTATCTGAAAGTCTGCCTCAGCATGGTTCTTGACTATCGAGAATTCGGCTTCACTCAACTTGCCCGGCTTGTCGAGTGTATCAGCAGGTATGAACACCTTGCCCAAATCATGAAGGAGCGCGGCTAGGCCGATGACATCAACCTGGCTGCTTTTCAGGCCCATCTCCCGGCCTATGGCGCAGGCGAGGCTACTCACCCGCTTCTGATGACGAGCCGTATGCGCGTCCTTTTTCTGGACGATCAGGGCTATCGCCCCGATGGTATCCTCCAACAGCTTCTCCAGACTTCCGAAGCTCTTCTTGAGAATCCCCTCCTCTTCGGCACGCAAAGACGCCTCGTTCTGGAGTAATTCATTCAGGTGAGCCAGTTCATCTCTTGATCTTGCCATGGCGTTCTCCGCCTCTCTGAGTACGGTGACATCTCTAACCACAACAAGGACTTCTCTAATCTCGCAGACCGCCGCCCGAACCTCGTAGTAGGTCGTCTGACCATTGTGAGCAAGCTGGAGTTCAAGAACCTGCACCTCTCCAGTCTGCAGAAACCCTCCCATGAGTTTATCACCCTGACGTGCAAGTTCTTCACATAGACTCCTCATCAGATCCTCTGGCTCATTCTTCTTGCCAGCATGGTCGTGAGGCTTCGCAACTGCATCAGCAGCGATGTAGGTTCGAGTGCCTTTACCCATGACCGAAACACCACCACCCTGTTCCAGTTCAATGCGAAAGACGAAGTCGGGGGTCACCCGGAGCAGGGCTTGTTGTTCTGCCTCGCTCAAAGGCAGCACGCTGGAGGAGCGGTCCGCTGCTGACCCCAGCCATCTGCTAATATGGGCACGCAGTGTGTGCGGTGTCGCTGAAACGTTGAACCGGCGGGACTGCTTGGTTGTTGACATATCACGATTACCGGTAGGGCAGACAGTTACTATAAAGAGATAACATCACAGCAACATTATAGATGGATCACCTAACCGGACAGTCTCAACACCCCTGTATATTGTCACAAAATTGCTACCAACAGGTTTGGCATCTGTTTCTTCGGGAGACCGCGGAACCCCCTATCCGTGATGATACCCCACGTGCGAACATAAATAGGCCATCTCTGGGGTTTCCAAGGGGAATTGGCCCAACCGCGGGGCTGACCGCCAGGTCAGCTTATACGCCAGATGCAGTTTCTCGTTCTCCCCAGTGGCTGGCCTGCGTCGAATCTCAGGGGAAAGTGTGATTGTGCTCGCAACACCACGAAGCTCCACGAGGCACTGCCGAGATAGGTATTCTCTATACCGTCCCCGAGAGGAAGCACGCCTAAGTGGGCACTACAAGGAATCTAAAGAACGCTCGCCAGAAGCCAGATTAGAGATATCACCACAGACGCTATGATAGCTGCTGCCACCAGCACCCAGCGCAAGTCTATGCCCAGCCAGGATTCCATGGGAATTCCGACTTGCCCTTGGTAAACTCGAAGCTGATGACCGGCAGCCCTTGCAGGCTCCGCAGCCTCTTTCACTGCCGTCTCGCTCCTAGCAGGCTCTTCAATCAATTCCTCCCCGGAGGGCTCTTCTGGTGACCAAAAAACGAATTCTTCCCAAAAGGACTCATATTGTGGGACCTCTTCCGATGCCTCCCTGAAAGGCTCCTCTGATAGCTGGAAATCAAATTCCTCTCCGAAGGGCTGATCCGATGGCCATGGCCATAAGACCATTCCATCCCTGAGGGGCTCCCCAAAAAGCCGCAGACCCAATTCCTCCCTGAAGGGCCTCTGCTCCTCCCTGAAGGGCTGCTCAAAAGGCCGCAGGTATGTGCCTATCCTGCAGGCATAGCCAGATACCAGTTTCCACGCCTCTGAACCACAGCTCGGACAATTTGCAGATTCGTCGGCCTCACTCATTGGCCGCATCAACTCAAGCTCCTCGAGACACGATGTGCAACGATACTCATATACTGGCATTCTCTCACCCCCCCGGATTGCCTAGCAGTATGTCTCGAATACGATACTACAAAACATTGATTATGTCAAAAAGTCTACCACCCCAATGTTGTGTCCACTATTGACATCCGACCTCACTGCGCCCCTATTCCCCCCTGAAGGAGAACCAGGATGATGCCCCCCGTGTCATTCCCTCTCCCTTTGATGG
>JAPLHP010000051.1 GCA_026389585.1 Chloroflexota bacterium
CTTCGGAAGTGTGCCAGAGTTGATCCATGCCATTAAGGAGTACCTGACAATATCCAATGCCGACCCTAAACCGTTGGTGTGGAAAGCCTCCGCCAAAGCCATTCTTGACAAGCTCGCTCGTTGTAAAGCAGTTTATGAAACACTAGACTAGTGCCGCGTCAGGTCATTATCTGCCGATTCGCCAAGTTCCATGAGTGCCAGGTCCCCGGAGGCTGTCTCCTAAGTCAACGCTGTTGTCATTGCGAGAAGTCCTTCCGCAGAAGGACGACGAAGCAATCTCGGGGTGGTGTGATGCGGTCAGATAACGCCTATTTCTGCAACCAGGCACTAGCCATACCTGGGTCTTTTCTTAATCGCAAAACAGTGCTATAATACATCGATTATGTGTTAGGCGTATATTATATATTGCTTATCAGATATGCTAAGCTTAAGCTAGAGATGCCAGGAGAATCCGGGGTGGGGAAATTATGATAGGGCTCAGAAAATCGGGTATTGGTGCTGTGGGTGATGTTGCCTGGGGCACCCACTTCTGCCAGTTCTACCATACCAGAGAAGACCTGGTCGATATCCTGGTGCCCGATTTCTATCGGCTGTATCAGGGCAAGGGACAGATAGAGATGGTTCCCTACAGTGTGTGGTATCTCAAGGATGGTTCGTTTGATCTCTCGGGGCTTCTCAGTGGCCGCGTTCATAAAGCCACCCAGGCTCTGTCCAAGGGCTACGATGGTGTCAGAGTCACCGTCAACGTGGCGTGGCCGGACAAGAAGACCTGGAACAACTTTGTCTCTTATGAAGAAGAGTAAAACGGTTCAATGAACGGACACCCGATCCTGTCCCTTTGTTCCTATCCATTGGCCAAGTGCGGGTCATCGGGTTGACCAGACAGGGAAACAGCCATCTATACAGGATTGAGGCTCTCCAAAGACATGGCCATCAGCGGCGGGGGGTTTAATGATATCATTAGTGGCACTGTTGTTATAAGTTATAATGAGTAAGGATTGTCCTGATACCTTGCCGCACATAATCTTTGGGGTGACACAAAGCAAGGAGGTGTGATCATGAGTGCAGGGCGGGTTGTGCTTCTGGTCTTTGGCATCATTTTCCTGGTGGGTGCAGTCTTTATGATGGTTGCCGGCGGTGGCCTGGTCTGGGCCAATGGTACTTTTACCGATAACGAGGGATTTTTTGCCACGGAGACTTCCAGAATCGAAAGCGATGGCTATGCCATAGTTTCGGAACCTGTCCGCATAGACTGGGGTATGGAATGCGGGGTGGGATGGCGCTGCAGCCCCGGCAACCCGGTGACCTTCAAAATGGAAGGCTCGAACCGGGATGCCTCCAAGGGGATCTTCATCGGCATAGTCGAGGAGTCCGATGTAGACCAATACCTCAGAGGCGTGGAATACGATGAGATTGTACAGTGGCATGCTGATGACTTTGGTGTCGATGTTAAATATGACACACACGAAGGCACTGCTGTGCCTGCAGCCCCTGCTTCTCAAGACTGGGCAACATCTGTACATGGCACCGGTACCCGGACTCTGGAATGGGAACCCCAATCAGGGAACTGGGTGCTGGTGGTAATGAATGAAGATGGGTCTGCCGGCATTAACGTGGATGGGGCGGTTGGGGTGAAGGTACCCTGGGTATTTCGAGCCGGTGTGGGGCTTCTGATTGCGGGCGTGGTAGTCCTGGTGGCAGGGATTATCATGGTCTGTTTTGCAGCGCGAAGACCCAAGAAAACTGCTGCGTAGTGGCTGGAGGCAGAACGCCTGAATTCTGGGAGAGGATTATTTCTCCCTGCGTTGTGCTAACAACTGCTCGTAATAGGAGGAACGCCCCTTTTTCAGTATCTCCAGTATGATGGCCTGTGTTGCCCCGCCTACCCCCTTGATCCGGTGCAACTCTCCTCTCAGATCCGATAAAGGCTCTTTCAGCTGTGAGATGGAGTAGGCGGCGTAGCCGAAGGGGGATTTCCTTCCTTCTATCTTCAGCAGATAGTCGATGTGTTCCAGTATGACTATCACCAGGTCGTCTTTGCTCAAGATTTCCCCGTAAAGGGCCTGGGGCATACGGATGGGTAAACCGTACTTTTTGGCAATGGCGTTGAAGGCCATATTGAGCGAGCCCAAGTATTCCGCAGACGGTTCTCCCCACCTGTTGCCCGGATATGTCCTCTGATATCCCCCGTCAAGCTGGGCACGATACTTCTTGAGCGCGGCCATGAAGTAATCTCTCTGCTTGCCTTCTTTCAGCGTCATCCCTCCGAAGATGACGAAGTCCACGCCCGCTTCACTCGCTTTCCTCAGGGCCTCCTCCATCAGCCCTGCTGTATCAGTTACGAAAGGAATAACAGGAAGCAGAAACATGCCGCAGGCGATTCCCTGGCTCTTGAAGTAAGCCAGCGCCTGCAGTCTTTCGCTCGGAGATGGCACACCGGGTTCGAAGACAGCGCTGATGGTATCATCCACCGAGGAGAAACTGAAGCTAACAATCGCTCTGGTGCGCTCATTGATTGCCTTCAGAATATTGGTGTCCCTCATGATAAGGGTGGATTTAGTGAGCATGTGCACGGGAAAACCATATTGATAGACCAGTTCGAGGGCCCTTCGAGTCAATTGGTATTTCTTTTCGATGGGCTGGTAGCTGTCACCAACGCCGCCACCCACTATGATGAAGCTGCGCTTCAGAGGAATACGTTTCCTCGCCGGGTCCAACTCCCGGCGCAGGATATCAATGGCGTTCACCTTCACAGTAATGTCCTGTCCAAACTCTCCGTAGGTGTAGTAGCCCTCTGAACGCCCATCGCAATAGACGCAGTTGTGGCTGCACCCGCTGTACAGGTTCATTCCATAGCGCGATATGAACCAGGAGTCAATCTTCTTGTGCTTGCGCAATATCGATTTGGCTTCAATCTCCCTGATAGTCACTTCTTCTGTAAACCCGCTCCTTGTATTTATACTCATCCACTTTCAACAGGTTCATCACCCTGAGCGGTTCCTTTTTCACCAGATTCCGGCAGGCTCTGCAGGCTATCCAGTAGGAGTTCCTGTCCCCGCTTTCGACCAGTTCCTGGACCAGGTCGTAGACAAGATCGGGCAGCCGCCTGGCCATATCGCTCAGGTTGTTGCCGACGGAGGTACGCGGGTACGGGGAGCTTTCCTTGAACATGTTCCTCAGGATGGACAACGGATACTCCGGATTCCTGTAAAACCACGCGTTCTCTTTTACGGGCCGCAGCGTCTCGCTGACAAATCGCCGTACGTTGGGGTCTTCTGACTTTACTAGCTGCAGCAGGTACACCTTCATTTCCCGGGGGTGCTTCCGGATCAGCTTCCTAAAGAACATCTGGGCCAGCTCCAGTACGTCCCAGTGTTCAGAGGCTGCGGCGGACTCGAAGCGGGCGAGCACCTTTCCGTAGTCTCTCAGTCCATAGAAGGACAACATTCCCAGGCCAACGCCTTTGCATCTGAAGTCTTCGCTCCCTTCGAGTATCCTGGAGGCGATTTCGTATACTGCTGCATCCAACTCAACAAGCCGATCATAGAGGTATTCGCTGAGCAACTTGATGGTATAGACCCTTCCATAAGAAATGCGCTTGCTGTCAGGAATGCTGCGGTAGAGCTCATCCAGGATGTCAGAAATGCTTCCGATCGCGGAATCGTAATCTCCGCTCAGGATACTGTTCACGATTTTGTCCTGTATCCTGCCCTCGGTCTGGCCGTTCAGTATCCTCATGATCGGTCCCGGTTCATGATCTGCACAGGCTGCCTCCTCCTCCCGCTGCCGCGGAAGGGTGTTGTTTCAAAAGCGGCCAATCAGGGAAGAAAACGCTATGACTCGGCGCGTTTCTTCAACTCCTGGCAGTAGCGGTCGTAGGCGCGTTGCAGTTTCTTGCTGTAAAGCAGATTGACCACCGGTGTCAGCACGCCATGGAACTCCTCGTAATTGATGAAATGGGTGCGGCGATCGTCCAGGGGCTCGCAGATCTGCCAGCGGAAGCTCTTGATTCCCGGCCTTCCCCTGGTTCTTGACGTTCCCCAGCTTATCTTGTACTTTTCGGGTTCGTAGACCAGGAAGGCCTCGTGCTCGTCTTTCAGAAGCTGCTTCTCCGTCATCTGGCAGTCGAGGGTAAACTCTTCGCCAACCACTATTCTCTTGGCCCCTAACCTGGGAGTGAAAGTGTTCCACTCGGGGTAGTGCTCAAAGTCGATAATGATATTCCAAATCTTCTGCGCCGGAGCATTGATCTCGATTTCACTGCGCACTAACTTCATTCAGACCTCCTTTTGCCCGTCTCGATTTTGGTGACAACGACCTGAACCGGAAATGGCTGAGCTTGTATGGCAGATGACGAGTCGGGCTACCTCCAGGCTGTGGAGGCGGCAGGCCATTACAAACCTTAGCCATTCATCCCCAAGCCTATTGGAGAATACTACAACGGGAGACGCTTGACAAAGTGTCGACAGCTATATATGATAGATGGCGATATATCGTGATATATCGCCCGATAGACTGTGGCTGGAGGTGAGGGAATGTGGCGTAAGTTTTCTTTCGGTGAGTTTCATCCACCTTTCCTGGCACGCGGAGCTATAAAGTTCATCATTCTGGATCTGTTGAAAGACAAGCCCAAACACGGCTATGAAATAATGAAGGACATGGAAGCCAAGGGCGGCGGCCTGTACGCTGCAAGCCCGGGGTCCGTGTACCCCACTCTTCAGATGCTGGAGGAGATGGGCTATGTCGCTTCAAGGCCGGAGGGCAGCAAGAGAATCTATGAGATCACCCCGGAAGGGCGGACGTACCTGGCGGAGAACCAGGAAGCTGTCGAAGACATTCCGGATCCTCCGGATCCTATGAGCCTGCCGTTTGCACATTTGCTCAGGCCTGAGGCGCGCGATACAATGCAGGAATTGCATGGTTTAGTGGTTACGCTGGTCCGCGCTGCTCGCACCAAGAGACTGCACCGCCCCGAACAGTTTCAGCAGGTGCGGGATGTCATAGCCCGGTCTCGCAAGGAGATCGAGGACCTGCTCGGCAAATAGATGCATCAGACGAGGGACTGTTCATGGTGGGTAGCACAATGTGTAATTTGCAAAGGTCTCCACGGAGGATATAGTGAGAAGATGCAATATGATATATGACACAGAGGCAATGCCCGGTGAATATGCCGGACAACACTGATGGAGGAAAGGAGTGAGTATGAGTGTTATTCAAGCCAAGGGCCTAACCAAGATCTTCTCTGGCAACGTCAGAGCAGTAGATGGCATTGATTTCGAAGTCAGCGCCGGTGAGATATTCGCCTTCCTGGGGCCAAACGGCGCCGGCAAGACAACCACCATCAAGATGCTGAACACGCTCATCCAGCCTACCTCCGGGACCGCCATAGTGGCTGGCCTCGACGTGGCGAAGAATCCGACCGAGGTGCGCAAGCGCATCGGCTATGCGGCTCAGGACGTGGGAGTGGATGAGCGTGCCACCGGACGGGAGAACCTGACGCTTTACGGCCATTTCTACCGGCTGGATGGTAAGAAGATCAAGGAGCGGGTGAAGGAGTTGTTCGAGCTGGTCGATTTGGTTGGCTATGAAGACAAGATGGTCTCCTCTTACTCCGGAGGCATGCGCAAGCGGCTCGATCTGGCTATGGGCCTGATCCACCAGCCTCAGGTGATCTTCCTGGATGAGCCCACAACGGGGCTCGACCCCCAGACCAGGGCTCACCTCTGGGACTACATCAATAAACTGGCCAAGAGCATGGGCGTGGCCATATTCCTGACCACGCACTACATGGAGGAGGCGGACCGCCTGGCTGACCGCATCGCCATAATAGACCTGGGCAAGATAATGACTACCGGAACTTCCGATGAACTGAAGAAGTCCATAGGTGGCGATGTGGTGACACTCACTCCACCTATGGAGAAGGATGAGGAACGCAAGGCGTTCATCAAGCGTGCTGAGACGGCTCTGTCGGGCAAGCCATTCGTTATGGAGACGAAGCCGAGTGACGGAGAACTGGCGGTCTATGTGAAAGACGGCGGATCAGCCATACCCAGCATAATGCAGATCCTTGGCAGCCAGAACATCGAGGTGAAGACGATATCCATGGCGCGGCCGTCACTGGACGACGTCTTTCTGAAATACACCGGCAGCACCATACGGGCCCAGGAAGGCACGCGTACCAGCTTTGTACAGATGCGACGGCAGGCTAACAGGAGGCGAAACCAATGATGAATGCTTTGTCTGATACCTGGCAAATAGTACTGCGTGATCTCAGAGCACGGATCCGCATGCCTGTCTTCATATTCATGACCCTGTTCCAGCCGATACTGTGGCTGGTGCTCTTTAGTCAGATATTCACAAAACTTGGTGGCGGTGTCGGTGGTATTAGTGTATGGGGTCCTGGCGTCAGCTACCTTCAGGGTTTCGCGCCCGCCGTGATAGTCATGACCGTGCTGTTTGGCTCGGCCTTTGCCGGCTTTGGCACACTGATGGACATAGATGCAGGCATAATGGCCAAGATGCTGGCCACGCCGGTCAACCGGGTCTCCATCATAACCGGCCGTGTCACCGCCACCGTGGTGGTGGGAATCGTTCAAGCGCTCGTCGTCTTTGTCGTCGCCGCTATTATGGGCGTGCATGTAAAAACCGGCCTGCCTGGGATGCTGTTCGTGTTTCTGCTCGTGGCATTGCTCGGTATGGGATTCGCCGCCTTCTCCAATGGTCTGGCGTTGCTTCTCAGAAGGCAAGAGACAGTCATGGCGGTGGTCAATCTCTTTACCATGCCGCTGATGTTCATGTCTACTATGATGATGCCTCCCCAGGGTCTGCCGCCGTGGTTGAATGATGTCAGGCATTATAATCCGGTGGACTACGCTATAGTCGGCGTCCGCGATCTGGTGCTGCACGGATACGTGTGGTCTGATCTGTGGAAGTCGCTGGTAGTGCTTTGTGCCTTCGCTGTCGTGATGGTTGTCTTCGGCACCCTCATGTTCCGTACCAAGGCGGAGTGAAGACTTGCAGCAACCGGAGCTTACTCAAGGCTCGATTGCCATGAAGGAGACTAACTAGTGGAATATGCAATTCGAACGGAGAGTCTAGCCAAGACTTATGGCAAAGCCTTCAAAGCCCTGGACGGGATTTCTCTGCAGATAAAAAAGGGGGAAGTCGTTGGGTATGTTGGTCCCAACGGCGCCGGAAAGACCACCACTATCAAGATACTGACCGGCCTGATCAAGCCTACCTCAGGACATGCTTATGTGAACGGTATTGACGTCACAGCAAATCCAAGAGAGGCCCTTCGGACTATCGGAGCACTGATCGAAGTGCCCGGGGTGTATGACTACCTCACCCCTCACGAGATGCTGACCTACTTCGGCAGGGTCTACAGAATGAGCCGCGTGGATATAGATCGCAGAATCAAGGAGACCCTGGGGCTGGTCAAACTGTCAGACTGGGAACACAAGAAGATAGGGCCTTTCAGCACGGGCATGCTGCGAAGGCTCACCATAGCCAAAGCCATACTGCACAAACCGGACATCTTGATCCTCGACGAGCCGGTCCTCGGGTTGGACCCGGAAGGGATCAGGGAGATAAGAGAGCTGATACGGCAATTCCGCAGCCAGGGCATGACCGTTTTCCTCAGCTCCCATCTCCTGGGAGAGGTCGCTGAAGTCTGCAATACGGTGGTCTTCCTGAACAAGGGCAAAGTTGTCTCCACGGATTCCATAGAAGGCATCGGCCGCATGACGGGACATGCGGTGGTGGATGTGAAGTTTCTCAGGCCGCTGTCCCCTGAAGAAACGGAGAAACTGAGGACAATAGAACTGATAAAAAGCGTAGAGGTGAAAGACAACACCGCGCAACTGCGCTACGATGGGAAACCGGAGTCAAGCGTTCAAATACTGAGACGTCTGGTGTCCTTGAATCTTGATGTGGTGTCTTACCGTGTAGAGGGCACAGGACTGGAAGACTACTATGTCTCCGTCATGAGTGACGAGAAGGGTGGCAATTAGATGGCAACACGCGGAGAGAACATAAAGAACGATGTCTTCGACACTTCCCTGTCGGTCAGGTTTGAACTGGTGAAACACCTGAAGCACAGAAGGCTTCTCATCATGGCAGCACTGGCGGTTATTGTGCCTCTGCTCTTCTATATAAAGATCCCGGACACCGCGCCTGTGTTTGCTGCCAACGCCCTGTCCTTTGCCAACCTGCTGATAGTCATCTCGGCGGCCATGTTTGCCGGGGATGCGGTATGCGGTGAGTTTGAAAAGAAGACGAGCCTGCTCCTGTTCTCAACTCCGCAAAGTCGGCTCTCGATCTTTGCCGGTAAGTACATCGCTGCCTTGATGTCTACCTTCCTGGTGGTTCTGCTGTACTACCTCACCATGACGCTGCAGATCGGGCAACACTATGGATGGGGAGAGATTCCGACGGAACTGGGGAAATCCTTCCTCACGGACTAGATCTACTCTGCCAGCGCGGTGGGCGTAGTGTTCCTCTTCAGCAGCCTTCTGAAGCGCTCCATGCCTGCCACAATTGTTGGCTTTCTGTCTCTCATCATGGTATTGCCGGTTCTGTCTATGATCTTGACGGTTACGAACAACGAGCCCTGGTTCATCGTTACTTACTCGGCGGGTCTGATCACTGATGTGTTAGGTGTCTCAACCAGCTTCGGTGGGAGAGGGCCAGGAGAGCATATGAACAACATAACACAATATAACCCTGCTTTCGGGGTGGGAATAGCGGTGATGGTGGGCTATGCCGTCATAGCCTTTATGATCGGCATGTTGCTGGCAAACAGGAAGAGCGAGGAGTAACCACGTATCGTCTGCTCGATCTGACGTGTTTGCACAATAGTACCTGGATACAAAGATTGTGAAGATCCGGCTGCTCCAGGGTATTGCTAATCTGTCAACAGGCAACCTGTAGCCGTGCCCTGGAACAACGTTCTCTATCGGGGACAGAGCCTTCAGGCCGGAGTTCCCAGGAGAAATCATGGGGTACATAATTGAGCATGCTGCTCCGGTTCACTGCACTATCGCTTTCAAGATGCCGAATTATTAGTTATAATAGCTGATATGGTCTCAAGGCATATATGTCGAGTAGGATGTATTATCCGGGCTGCTGTCTCGGGGATCAGGTGCTGTTGCAGTCAGGCCCTGTTAATGGTTTATAGTATAATGCTCCAGGGTGTTGGTTTATGCCGGAGTGGAGCAGCCAGTCAGATTTGACAGGTGATGAATCGAGCTGCCATAACGGCTGGAGTGGATGTTTTGTCCATAGTCCATGAGATGGCGAAAGGAGTCAGACATGGGGAGGGCAAAAGAGCTTTATGAGACGATTACGGCGGACTACTTTCCTGCGGAGTCAGAGGAGCACCGCAGAGATGTTATCCGGTTGCTTGGTAGAATGGCCAGGAGGGGTGATCGGGAAGCCAGCGAAGCGCTTCAGAGCCTGACTGATCATCCTTATCTGGATTATGAGTTGAGGCGCATAGCTTCTGAAGAACTTACCCGCCAGGAGGGACCAGAGGTGGAGAAGGCAAAAGAAATCTACGAAATGATTACGGCGGATTACTTTCCTGCGGAATCCGAGGAGCACCGTAAAGATGCTATCCGGTTGCTTGGTAGAATGGCCGGGAAGGGCGATCGGGAAGCCAGTGAAGCACTTCAGAACCTGGTGGATCATCCCTATCTGGATTATGAGTTGAGACGCGTAGCTTCCGAAGAACTCACCATCGAGGAGGGCTGAGCGCGCCGGGCATCCCGCAGTGCTGTGGCGCTCAAATAGCTGCTTTCATTGGCTACGATAGCACGCAATCATGGAGGCAGGTGATCATGGAAGAACTGATTGGAAGAGCAGCCAAAGACCTGGTCAATGCAAAATACGCTGTTGCTTTGACCGGCGCCGGGATTTCCACTGAATCCGGAATTCATGATTTCCGGGGTCCGGAGGGGATCTGGACCAGGCACCCCGAGGCAGAAATGCAGGCCTACGAGGCCTATGACAAGCTGCTGCTGGACCCAAAGGGGCACTGGGAGCAGATGCTGACACCAGGCAGTTTCTTCAGCCTGTTCGATGAGATTGGGAATGCCTTGCCGAACCGGGGCCATCGTGCTCTGTCTGAACTGGAAAAGGCGGGTGTTCTGAAGATGGTGATTACCCAGAATGTGGACGGCCTTCACCAGAAGGCAGGCAGCCAGAAGGTCATCGAGTACCATGGTGGCCTCACCAAGCTGAGATGCATGTCCTGTGGTTCGAGGTATGGCCGGAACGAGTATGATCTGGAAAAGCTGAAGAGGGACAACCAGTTGCCCCCTCGATGTAAGAAGTGCAAAGGCATTCTGAAACATGACGGAGTCTATTTCGGAGAACCAATCCCTTCCGATGTGGCCCACGAAAGTCTGGAGGTTGCCTGGAAGTGCGATCTGATGCTGATCTGCGGGACCTCGGCGGTGGTCTATCCTTTTGCACAGTTGCCGAGGGTAGCCCGGGAAAAGAGGGCGGGCGGGAACCCCGGAGTGACCATTATTGAAGTGAATGGCGAGGCCACCCCCTTGACTCATGAGAAGGTCTCCGATTACCTCATCCAGGGGAAAACCGGAGAGATCCTGCCCAGGATAGTGGATGAGGTGAAAAAGTATCGGACTTAGGCAAGCGTATCAATACCCTGGCGGACTGGATGTTTGGGGCAAAACATCTGGTAGTATTCACAGGCGCCGGCATCAGCACCGAGTCTGGCCTGGCTGACTTCTGCGGCCCGGATGGCATCTGGACCCGCCAGGCCAGGGGACTTCCGGCGAAGACCATGGATTTCTCCTCAGTGCAACCAAACGCCGGCCACATGGCTATCGTAGAGCTCCAGAGACTGGGCAAACTGGCCTTCCTCATCTCCCAGAATGTGGACAACCTTCACCTGAGATCGGGGATAAATCCTGACTTGCTGGCAGAGCTCCATGGCAACGTTACCAAGCTGCGGTGCAGCGGCTGCGAATTCCTGATGGACAACTTCGGTGATCATCTCCCCTGCCCGATCTGTGGCGGCACTATGCTCTCCAGCGTGGTCAATTTCGGCCAGTCGTTGCCTCAAAGGGATCTGGCCGATGCTTACGGGCAATCACGAAAGGCCGACGTTTTTCTTGTTGTCGGCTCGAGCCTGGTGGTGACGCCGGCTGCGGATATGCCCGGAGTTGCCCTGAAGTCGGGGGCCCGGCTGGTGATTATTAACCAGGGTGAGACGCCGCTGGACCGAAGTGCGCATCTCCGTTTCGAGGAGGGGATTGGGGAGGTATTGCCGGCAGCCGCGGCCCGGTTGAAGGAACTCATGCAGGTACCCTGAGAAGAGCGGCCAACTTCACCTTTCAGTGTCTTTGCAGGGCACAAGGATCACAGCATCTTTGCGAAGCCCACAGTGCTGAAGCAATCCCAAGGGCAGTATTACTGTGGCGTGGGGAGATTGCTCCCCTTGCCTTTGTGAGTGATCGCAATGACGAGAGGCTTCCACTGACGGATTAAGAATGGGGTGGTTCTGTCAAAAGAGAGGCCTGACGCGCTTCGGTCCAACGCCCTGCGGAAGCGGCAGTGCATCCTTGTCTCTCCCCTCCGCATACCGCTGCAACCCTTCTGCAAATTGCCGGGCTTCATCCACAGTGTCAAAAAGGCCCATGACACATGTATCCGGGCTCTGAAGAAGGTGGGCCCTGACTACCCAGTTCGCCTTCTCTTTCTCTACAGCCGGCTTCTTCGGTGCGCGCTCCGCAGGCGCCGTGGCATAGGCGCCGCCCCCGATCTCGGTGATGGTGATCTGCTTGATGGCCCCCACTCTCACCATCTCCGTGCGGTCTTTGTTCCAGAGAAACCTTTCTTCGCTCATACGGCACCCCCCGTCTGTTGTTTCCAGCCGTCTGATTTACAGATTCAAAGGTTCCGGCCTGAAGAGATCTGCGCTGTCTGCAATACGCCCCGGTGCCCCCTGCCAACAGAAGAAGGAATTACGGCAACAGGTGAACCTGGCATGTAAACGTGCTGTTCTTGCTCCGCAGTCCGCTGAAAAAGAGGAAGTCTATTCCACGTGGGCCCGGCAATTGCTGCCACAGTTGCTGCCGCAATCGCTCTGGGGTGCCTGGCATTCGCTGCCACAGTCACATTCGGACGGGCAGCCCTCATCTCCTCTGTTGATGACCAGATGCGGCCCCTCATTGGTATCAACCATATCTATGACCACGCTCATGCGTTCCAGTGTCTGGCCCAACTCGGGAGCTACATGCAGGACAGCAGTTTCCTGGCTTCCCACTACAGCATCCCCTTTCACCACTTCACCGATCCACAGGTTGAACCCCTGGGCATTAGCCTCAATCCTCAAGACATGTTTGGGATCGGTGGCATGGGCTGACAGAATCCCCTTCAGCTCTTGCCCCGCACGCTCCGTTACCGTTAGCATTCAAGCTCCTTTCCCTGCCAGGTGATTCGCTTAACTCACGGCGCAAGAGCCCGGGCTCAACCACTGCAAGGGAAGCAAACCCCTATTTACCATATCAAATAATGTGGTTATGTTAATTCCCCTGGCTGCGCGGTGTCAAGTTGAGCGAGTGGCAATAATGAATAGAGCCGCAGAGGGTGGTTCGAGAACCGCCCTCTACACCGGTTGTCATTCTCGTGACAATGGAGGTTGGGGTCAGTATTTCGGGGGCGTCCGCCGTTTCTTTGCGGGTTTCTTTGCGGGAGGGCGGCTGCTGGAGCGGCGGAGGGGCTTCTTGACTGGTGACACGGGCGGCGGAGGGTCATCCTCGTGGTACACAATCAGACGCGGCCCATCAGGGGTGTCCTGGCAGTCTATGATCACGCGGGCTTTCGCCAGGAGCCTCTTCAGATCAGGAGATACGCGCAGGATAATGGTCTCCTCGCTCCCCATGAGGGAGTCTCCCTTTACCTTGGGGCCCAGCCATAATGAGAAGCCATCGTTCTCGGTATCGATCCGCAGGACATGTGAGGGATCGGTGGCCTTGGCTGCCAGAATGGCCTTAAATTCCTGTGCTGCACGCTCGGTTATAGTTAACAAGTAGCCTCCTTTTATCCTCTATTTCCCCCTCAAGAATTCGTCCATTCCATTGACCAGCCTCAGACTCTCCTCCTCAGAGAGGCTCTGGTTGCTCTCCAGTTTGGCCATGGATTCCTCAATGTAGGGAACGTTGTTCCGCGCTTCTGCCAGTTTTCCGTTCTGACTCCTGATCTCCCCGTCGAGGTCACTGAAGTCGATTCCCAGCTCCAATCTCTGGTCGATGAATTCCAGTACCTTCTTCTTGGACTTGGTATCATCGATACCGGCGAGATAGAAGGGGATAGGCACCCATAGGCTGACCGCGGGGATGTTCCTCCGCTTGGCTGCCCACAGGAGAAAGGAATTCAACGTAGGCCGCTGGCCCAGGGGTGTTTCATAGTCGAACTCTCCGAGAAGCTGGAATGGGGTCAGGGCCTCTTTCGTCTCTGATGAATTGAAATTAGCCACCAGCTCCCGTGGCGTGGTGTGAGCACTGACGGCCACCATCCCCCCGATGGCATGAAGCTCCCTCACGTGGCAATAGTGCTCGGCGACATCCAGCATAAGATTCAGGAATCGGTACCACTCCAAGGCGGGTGAGTTGCTCTCGAAGAGTACCAGTTTATGCTGGGGAGAGGCGTAGAAACGGCTCTCCGGGAACTGCACCAGGCTATCCTCGATGGCAACGCCCCCCAGGGGGAAGAACTCTACGGGTTCAATCTCACAAAAGCTCTCGCATCCCAGTTTCCTCTTCAAGTAGGCCACCACCTTCGGCCCCAGTTGGCCCACATCTTCGCTCCAGGCAACCACCAGCGAGGAAGACGGCAGATCCGGACGCCGGGAGAATTTAAGAGGGTCTTTCACCACCGGTATCTCCCTTCTTGAAGAGTTCGTCCACGTGTTCTTTGATCCACTTCGCATCCTCTTCGGTTATCGCCTCCGGCCTGACCTGCCTGGCAATCCTCCTCTGCCCGATCCTCTCCTTCATCGGCGGTGGCAGGCTCTCGCAGATGCTTTCTATAAAACCATCGACCTGGGCCGTCATCCTGTCAAGGGACTCATAATTGATCCCGAGCCCCAGGAAACGGGTGAGGACTTCCAGCACCGACCTCGAGGCTCTGGGGTAGGGGAAGG
Source organism: Chloroflexota bacterium (assembly GCA_026389585.1). NCBI lineage: Bacteria > Bacillati > Chloroflexota > Chloroflexota bacterium. The sequence continues at coordinate 14,174 of JAPLHP010000051.1, forward strand.
GAATCCCGGAGAGATAATCCGGTATCTCGCCCATCAAACAGACAGCCTCAAAACCCCTCCTCCCGGCCATTCCCAGCAGGAGCCCGTTCATGCCGGTAATGCTGCCGCCGCCTCTGATGCCCTCGATCTCGCTCATGAGGACGGTATTCTCACAACTCTTCAGGTCCTGGATCAGAGACTCTGTGGTGGTCACTGCCCAGACCCTTGGTCTGACTGCATGGTGGGTCAGAGCCACGGCTGCGCCTGAGGTATAGACCCTGCGGCAGCCGAACCTTTCCGCCACATCCAGGACCAGACCACCCATCTCATAAGCCTTTCTCCCCTCGGCATACATTCTGCCCCCATCGGTGGGCTGTTCCTCTGCAACAAAGATGATCAAATCCCTGCCTTCGCCCTTCTTGTAGTAGAACCTGCCGCCAGGGAACTCCATATCGGTAATCACACCGGCCTTGATGATGACCTTCCTGGGGTAGAAAAAGTCCCAGGGCTCTATGTCTCCTAATTCCTCCACGCCGATCTGGGTTCTCAGGGTGTCAACGGCAAGGGCGCCGATATTCCCGATCCCGGGCCAGCAGGCCACCATATCCGGTTTCTCCAGCACTGGCTCTTTCCAGAGTCTGATTCCCAACTCTTACCTCTCTTTCAAGTGGTCTCTCTTTAAGAGTATATCCTTGTTTTGGCTTCTGGCAAAGACAGTGCTTCATAACCTTAATCCGTGGGGCCTTATGACGTAATCCATCGGTGGCCCTTGGTGGTGTCATCCCTGCGGCTATATGCCATTCCCGCTCCCTCATGTCATTCCCGTGCAAACGGGAATCCAGCGAATCCACGACCTCTGCCCGTGGGTATCTCTATGTCGTTGCGAGGCACATGCTATAGTGTCTTTGCGAGGAGCCCTTCTTAGGAAGGGCGACGAAGCAATCTCAGTATGGGAGGCAAATGTCATTCCAGCGAAGCTTGTCCCCGTGAAAACGGGGAGCGGGAATCCAGTCACCCATGAGCTATGAGCTCTCAATACGCGATGAGATTCTTTCGCTCCGCTCGAAATGGCAATCGGCACATGTCGTTCCTACTGCAATATGTCATTGTTCTCATCCACAGGCTCAGTCGTGTTTCTGGTGGAGACGGGGGAGAGCGGGTGTCTCAGAAACAACCAAAGCGGGGACGCCTCTGGCTGAATGATGGGTCCTGTGTCAGACTCAGACCAGAGTACAAGGATCACGTGTGGAGCTATGATCTGGCAGCATCAAGGACATCTGATGGGAGGCCATTTCACATACTGTCCATACTCGATGAATACACCAGGGAACGTCTGGACATGGTGGTTAGCCGTCGCATCAGCTCACAGGACGTCATTGATCAGGTAACAGTGTGATACTATAGAACGTGCACCGGGGGTGGAAAATTAACCTGAGAAACGACAAACCGGGCCAGGACTTCCCACAGAGGTCTGCTGGGGCCGATTGCGGCGAATATCTCGTCCATCGTCGGCCGATGTTCTTTATCGGTGAATATGCCTCTAGCCATAGTTTTCAGTTACCCTGCCCTGCCGATCGCTCTGATGGCGGCGTTCTCTCCGGCGACATAGCCTGTGGAGCAGGCGGCCTGGAGGTTGTAGCCGCCGGTGTCGGCGTCCAGATCCAGCACCTCGCCGCAGAGGTAAAGGCCATTCACCAGGCGGGAGGCCATGGTCTGAGGATCGATCTCCTTGAGGGAGACACCGCCGGCGGTGACCGTGGCGACGGCCATGGACAGCGGGCCCTTGATGTTGAAGCAGAGCGACTTGAGCAGGCGCAACAGCCGCTCGCGCTCCTCGGCTTTTATCTGGTGCCCCAGCCTGTCGGGCGGGATGCCAGTCAGCCGGATAAAGGGATCAACCATCTTGTGGGGCAGCAGCCCGTCGAGGATGTGGCGGTAGGTACGCCTTCCGTAGCGGTCGAAGTCACGCTGCAGCCGCTGGCGCAGTTGTTCCTCATCGAAGGTCGGGAAGAGATCGATGGAGATACTGACAGGGCCATGCTCCAGCGCATCGACGACAGCCAGGCTCATCAGCAGGGTTATCGGCCCGCTGATGCCGAAGTGGGCCATCATCACCTCGCCAGTGCGGCTTTCGATGATGGGGGGCGGCGGTTTCTTGCCAGCTATGCCACGTCCATAATCCCTGGTTGGGGTCAGAGACGGATTGATCTCATCGGCGGGGCACTGATAGGCAGTGAGGCGTACATGGTGCAGGCTGACTCCCTGCATGCTCTTGGCCAGTTCTGCCTCACCGACAATAAGAGGAACCAGAGCGGGACGCAATTTGACGATGGTATGGCCGATGGCAGCCGCCAGGCGATAGCTATCACCGCTGGAGCCGGTCTCGGGATAGGAAGCGCCTCCAGCGGCCAGGACCACGGCGGCCGCGCGATGCTCCTCCTGCTCTGTCCGGACGCTGACTATCTTCCCCTTTTCAACCCGTATGGAGGCCACCGGGGCGCGGGCCAGTGTTCGGACATTGCCATTGGATATGTACTGCTCCAGGGCTCTGACAACATCGCTGGCATCGCCGGAGGCGGGGAAAATCCGCCCATCCGGTTCGGTTTCAGTCTCCACGCCATAGCGGCCCAGGAGCGCCAGCAGGTCATGGCGGAAGAAATGGCCAAACGCAGGGTAAAGAAACCGTCCGTTGGGGCCATACATCGGGATGAAGTCATCCAGTTCCCTGGCGTTGGTCAGGTTGCAGCGGGTCTTGCCGCTGAGGCGGAGTTTGTTGCCAGGGCGCTCCGTCTTCTCTAGCAGAAGGACGCTAGCACCAAGCTCGGCCGCCCGTCCGGCGGCTATCATGCCGCTGGCCCCCCCGCCAATGATGATGACCTGCTTTGCTATCATGAGATAACTCTTAATGCGTAGGAGTGCCCTCTCATTCTTGAAATGGCTGACGTATTGTAGCATTCTATTTAGAGAGGCGTAAGTTTGGCCTCGAGTAGTACTACTACGTTAAGGTAAGATGAGTCCATGCGCCGTTTTGTGACCAAGCCACAGAAGGGACAAATTCCTGTCCAGCGGGCGAGCATGCACTGGAGTTCACGGCGCACTCTCGGCAGCGACCAGCGCTGTCCAGAAGTTTTTTTTAATGTACAGATTCTCCAGAGTCAAGAAACCAAAGGCCATCATGGTCATGGTGACATGGTGATGCCATCCCTGCCAGAAGCGCCCCTCATAATGGTCCAGACCCAGTTCATCTTTGAGCTGCTGGTAGCCCTGCTCGATCCACCAGCGTATCTTGGCCAAGCGCACCAGGCTCAGGAGACTGGTGTCTCCCGGGAGGTTGGCCAGCCAGAACTTCGTGGGAGCTGTCTCCTCCTCAGGCCACTCCGCTAACAGCCAGAGGGTTTCCTCTTTGGGGCCGCCATGGTGGTAGCTATGGCTGGGCAAGACGCGTGTGGCGGCGAAACGACTGGTCATGGGTCCCCTGGTGCCCTCGCGCCAGGTGACACGTTGCCAGCGTTCTTGAGGCCAGCTCTGACCCACCTCAGCCACGCTCATCGAAGCACCCACCTCCAAAGGTTTACGCCGCGGCCGGCTACGGCATACCCGGGACGGAGTCACCAGATTGCTCGAATCGACCCAAACCGTGGTTGTGTTCTGGATTCCCACCACGAAGAGCAACTTGCGTTCAGCCAGGCCCGTCCGAAACTCCGTGGTGTTGCCATAGCCCGCGTCGGCGCTGACCACGCCTTTGGGTACCTCCCATGACAGAGCTCGATCGATCAACGCCAAAGCCAGTGCCCACTTGGGCTGAAAAGTCACATCCTGCGGGATGCCCGCCTTCTGGCGACGCTCTTCTTCCAGCCACTCTTCGGGCAGATAAAGGGCAAAGTCCAGTGGCACCGCCGCATCGTCGGTAGCGTAGTGCAGGCTCACTGCCACCTGACAGTTGCCAATCTTGCCCAGCGTCCCGGAGTACTGGCGTGCCACCCCCACCGAGTGGCTCCCTTTCTTCGGAAACCCGGTATCGTCTACCACCCATGCCGCCACCGGATGCAGCGTTTCTATCAACCGATGAGCCAGCCCTTTCCGCAGGGGATCCCAGGGCCACGGACTCTGACCGATAAACTGCTGCATCGCTTGCACGTTGCCGTCCGACACATGGGCGGCCATGCTCGCCGTTGCCTTGCGTCCACCTGTCGCTAGCAGTCCCCGCACATAGACACCACCCCACCGACGACGCTCCGAGCGGCCCAGGGACACCAACATGCTGTCCAGAAAACCCTTCAGTCGTTCGCGTTGAGCACGTGTTTTGTTCATGACCATAGTATATGCTCAACGCCAGGTCTTTCTCAAGAGTACTTAACGTAATAGTACTAGTTGGGTGATCTGTTCTGGTGCTGGTTCTTGTATTAAGCTCTTTCTGTATTCTTCCTGTAGTTCCTCGGGTATCTCCTCATCATCGCCATAGAGTAGTGCTTCTGAGATCATGGTCTGCCCTTAAATAGCTTACCGTCAAGCGTTGTCTGCGTGATTACGCCTCCATGTAGTCGCACAATGGCGTCTACTAGCGTTAGTGTCCTGTCGGGGTCTTGGGCGTCTCTCAACGGGTCTTGTGATGCATATATTCCCTTGGTTATGGCTATACATTCAGCACACATCCAAACGTATGTTGCTCGGGGCATAGCCACCATCGAGTGGCATTGTCGTATTTCTCTGCACCTGGCGCACATGCTGGGGTCGTTGGTTCTTCTTTGGTTAAACAAGGAATGTTCCTCCTTTGTTTCAAGCTTCGGGGCGTTCCCCCTCCCCTTTTCTTGATATATTTGCTGTTAATGAGGACAAAGAATGAAAAGAGGGATTATTCAATGATTTGCCATCGGTCATACCAGGGGAATAGTTCGGATCACTTGTGTCGGCGTTCAGGCTGGCGCGGGCTCTCGCCGTGAGCTTGCCAAACAGTCTTTTACCCGCTTCCAGTTGCCCCGGGGTAGTCTGACGGGATTCGAGGCTGAACCTTATTTCTGGTGGATTCTTGCGCCCATCCATGGGCATATCGTTGCACTATCACCTGGATAGTGCGTTATACGTTTTTTGTACGCTCCAGCTTGCGTGGCTATGTGTACTCTCGATGCAAACGAAAAAGCCACCCCTTGCAGAGTGGCTTTACTTCCCACTTATTCTTCAGTTCAAGGCTGCGTTTGGCTAGGTTCCTCTGGGATACCCGAGGGCCTCATCACATGGCTTTATGGCATTGCTCAAGTTTGGCCAGTCCCACAGGTCTGATTCCTCGCTCCACTCGTGCCACCAGAAGTCTTCAGGCCCTGAATACACAACCCTGGATTGATACCACCACATCGCACTTCTCTCCACCTTGTGATGGTGTAGCAGCCTGTAGCCCGCTTGCCTGTAACTTTCGGTTCGGAGCCGATGTCTTCGGGTCGTTGGTCTATCCCCCAGTAACGTTGTCAGATCATAGATTGCTCCATCTATCATGATGGCCTTCACTTTGTCGTCGTTCACGACTCCAACTCTTCCGTATTCGGCAAATGCCCTCATGTGGATGACAAAGAATAACAATTGAGACTTCTCTCCCGTTACCTTATAGGTGGCCGCATCTCGATCCGATTTCCTGTTGAAACCGACCCTGATAAGGGTATTAATCAATTCATACCACTGTCTGAAGTCCGGGCTGAGTATTTGCTCCCTGTCCAGGTTGAACCATTCTTGGAACACATACGAGTATCCAGACGCTTTGTCGTTGAAACCGCCAAGGAAAGCAGTATCCGGAACCAGTAACCTCGGTTCTTCTTTGTTCTCGGATTGCCTGATTCTCAGATCCTCCACGTTCTCTTTCCACATGGTCATTACCTTATGAGGTGGCAGTTCACATTCGAGTTTTTTGAAGGCGGCTTTTATGTCTGGAAGCGCGTAGCTTTCCACTAACTGAGCGTAAATGCCTCTTGCCTCTTGCGACTTCTCTAAGACGACAGTGAGGCAGGCTCCACAATGTATCAATGGCTTCACGTCAGGCAGGTAGTAACTTGCTAAGGCTGGTTTGTTGGATTTGGTTTGGGGTATACCGTGACCCATATGTTCTGATTCTAGATAGAGCTTGGAGAATAGTCCACCAACCATATCACTATACCGTTGCTTGCTCGCATCTCTGTAGGTCACCTGTCGAGGATGGGAGACTCATAGTATTCATGCCATTCAAGCTGGGTGTGCATCTCGTCAAAGGTGTTAATGCTGAGGTTGATAGAGCTACTGATGAGCTATCTCGGCTGAGAGTCATGCTGGAGAGCGAAGAGGACTAGCTGAGCGTCAAGCGTATACTTACATCCGGAAGTTCTGCAAGGCGACGGTAGGTGAGGTAAAAGGACTGCTTTCAATGCTCAGAGCAGAGCTAAGCCTGCCCCTTGACTGTCGGTTCAAGGCTGCCTCTCCAGGTGTCCGCTCAGCTCGTTTTTTCCCCTGGTATCCCTACAAACTTAAGTCTTGGCCTATTTAGCCTCATCCTGTCGTAGGTCATAGATAATATTTCTAACGTTTTTAACAGTTCCAGTCGGTTGCTTGCCAGCGTTGATCTCATGCTCTATGTCAGTAACTACACGACGGTATCTTTCATAAGTCTTAGCCTCTTTAGCCTCATCCCGTCGTAGGTCTTGGATAATGGTCTTAATGTTTTCAACAGTCCAAGTATTTGCCTTGCCAGCGTTGATCGCATGCTCTATGTCAGCAACTGCACGGCGGTATGTGTCATAATGTGCTACTTTCCCCTTTAGCCACTCCTCTCCGTGTTCCTTGAACCATTGGGCTTTCTCTTCTGGTGTCATGTCAGTCATAGTTCACCTCCTTGTTCTCTACTTCTGAAGGAATCTCACTCACGGCTGGCACTCCTGCCGTCCGCTTAGCTCAGCTGTAACTATTCGGTTTCGCTGCCAGTCGGTTCCACTTTCCGAATGTCAAAAACCAACTCCTTCCCATCTGCAATGTGTAAGCAACCATGAACAATGAAGCTCTTGTTCTCCTCGAACGGCCATCTTCTAAGTTCTTCCTCTGTCTTGAATTTGAGGTACTTCACTTTTCCTCTGCGTGGGTAGAAGGATACAGTGGCATAACTCTTGAAAGGTGAATAGGTGTAATTCGCTGGTATGATGGCGTACACTCTTCCTTGTACGACAACGCGATTACCTCGCTCTTCGACAACACTCGCATCACTCGGGATCTGCTCACCGCTACAAATCGGGCATCCCATATCAAACATCCCCCATTTGCCCAAAGATAATGTACTTGGTTCTATCCGATTTTAGATCATAAGTCAGGTTACTTCAAGCTAATATTCATGAAATGACTTTCCGCATGAACATATAAGCAGGAATACAGGGTTGCGACTGCAAAGCGCTACAGTCTGCAGTTCTACGAGGTGGCCCTGGATTGACAAGGGAAGCCAGCCTTTAGTCTTCACTTCTCGCCGAGCGCAACTGTTGCCACATCACCCAGGAGCATGTAGGTATGCAGAATTGCAGCTCGTGCTTCCTCATACGTGAGCTTGTCATCAAGGTCGTGGATTCCACGATTCAGAACATTGTGGAGATTGTCTATCAGATCCACTACATACAGCACATTTGAACCAACTAGTCGCCTGGAAGTACTCGATGATGAAAGAATGTCAACGCTTGCAAATAGCCGATTAAGATAATGGTCGCCAGAGATATCTAAGACCTTTCCAGATTTTGTTTCATATGTACCTTCCTTAGAACCTGTAAAAAGAGCATCGGATACCTCCTGCACAACCCGTCGGCATGATGTGACCGCTTGTACCCAACTCTCTGGATGCGTTGACGATAGTCGCTCATAAACTGCATCAAGCTTCTTGAGAGACTCCGGTGCTAGTTTTGCCAAAAGCTTGTCCACCGACAGGCGATAAGAACGGAATATCTCCTCTGCCCGCTGCGAGAATTTCAGCTCTAGGTTTATTGATAGGGCATAGTCGTAGTACTTACCACGAAGAATTGCCAAGAGACGTTGAGCTTTCTGGATGGCTTTGCGGGAAGCTTCGGTATAGGTAACGACATTCAGCATGAGTTCCCTCATGGCAGAAAGTGAAGAATCCCCAGTGACCGATACGCCTTGAGTAGTCATTGTGCCCACAGCATTTTGGAGGGTCTGAATGTTTGCCTCTAGTTCAATTGAAAGTTCTGGGAAAATCTGCTGTTCCCCGTCAGCGGTGGAAATGAGCTCTCTACCATGAGCACAGGCCACTGTAAATGCGTGGTTCTCGGCACGCTTGTCAGGAGTTTGTGGATAGCCAGTGGTCTCATATTGAAACCACTCGATTGCGGCTGTATCAGAAATCAGACGTGCCAGGCGCAGACAGCGAAGTGCTACAGTCGAGGTGTTTATACTCTCAGTTTCAATTCCGGTGAGGACTTCTTCTGACAGTTGTAGGGCCGATTCTGCCTTGTCCATTTTGTGTTCGTACTTACCAAATACTGCTAACTTTACGGAAGTGTGGTGCTGAGCGACGTGACACTCCCTTGTGTTTTGCTGCAATAGCTGCCCGAATCGTACAGTGGAGTGGAGGATAATGTCAAGAACGACGATCTGTTTGACCATGTGGTTCTGTGTTTTCACAAAAAATGCCGAAGAATTATAGAATTAATCGATTCCTGTCGATTTGAAACTAATATTTCAAACAATCCAATATTGACTAATTCTAAGATTTCGAACGCCTGCAAACACGGTCACAAAGCATTTTCGAAGTGAGCTTACTTTGGAAACCTTTACGATGAGGATTTCAAAAGATAGGATATTACGCATGAGCAGAGCAAAGCGAAAAGTTAGAGATCAGCAGTCTTCACGTAAGCTTGAGAGGGTGACGAGATTCGAGCCGGTGAGCACTTGCTTGGGAAGTAAGTGCTCTGGGCCCGCTATATCCGTCAGCTAAGCGGGGAGCATGATCTGTAGCAGTTTACATGTCTTTTACATTTTAACCTTGGGCGGTAACTGTGGTATAGTATTGCCATTATGGGTATGCCCACCATATGGGCAACATGCGACTGCCTGTGGGACGCCGAAATGACCTATTCGGCTTTTGATGCGTACGCATGGAATGGCAGACATCCCCATGTTTGTCCAGTGGTGAAATAGGGGCCAGGATGAAAAAGCCTCCAGAAAATGAAGCCAGGATTCACAAAGATCCAAAGCTCACCAAGCCAGCTTTGATAGCTGCCTGGCCTGGCGTCTCCAATGTTGCTCTAGAAGCAGCAACTTATCTTAAGGAGAAGCTGCAGGCTGAAGAACTAGCCGATATGGAGTCTTCAGCTTTCTTCGAACTTGGTGGAGTCTTCATCGAAAAGAACCTGGTACAACCGCCCAGGTTGCCTCAGAACAAATTCTACTACTGGAAAAGAAGAAGGCCAGGTGGTGACCTGATAATCTTCATTGGTGAGGCACAACCTACTTCCAAAGGTCACGAATTTGCCAACAGAGTTTTGGATATAGCCCAGAGATTCGGTGTTAAAGAGGTATACACGTTTGCTGCCGCCCTTATACCACAGTTCACGGAAGAACCTCGGGTGTGGGCGGCAGTTACCGATAGTGAACAGCTAAGTGATTTGGAGAATCATGGTTTGGTGTTGAAGGGTGACTTCTATATCGCTGGAATGAATGGTCTGCTACTTTCCGCGGCCAAGGAGAGAGGATTGAAAGCCATCTGTCTGCTTGGAGAAACGCCGCGCTTCCTTAGCGAGATGAGAAACCCTATAGCCACCAAAGCAGTGCTCGGAGTTATAGCCAGGCTATTGAAACTCGAGATCGATATGACAGAACTGGAGGACACGGCCGAGCAGGCCCGCCAACAGATAGAGGAAATGGTCAAGGAGAGCCGCCGCCAGTTCATCAAGGACTTCACCGTACCCTTGTGGGAGCGCCCTGATGAGGAAGAAAAGGGCTAGTCCAATTTCGGCCCCCCAGATAGCTATCTCCATATAGGAACCCTTTATCGCCACTACAAATGAGCAGGACTTCACCTCCTTGAGTTACCTACAAGGCAAAACAATATGTGAGAAGTTTGCCCTCCTGTTTGAGATGAAAATTCAACAGCGTCTTCCCCCACCTTCACTTTTGCCTGCTCAAACCCATACAGGGTAACATGCATAGAATTGGCTCATTCACATTAGTTTGAAAAGCCAGGAAAGGAGAGAACCGTCTTGGAATACTTCTTGAATGAACAACAGAAAACAGTAAAAGGCCTGGCCAGAATGATTGCAGAACAGCGAATTCTGCCCGTACGGGCAGAACTGGATGAGAAAGAAGAGTTTCCCTGGGACTTGATCAGAGAAATGGCTAATAGCGATCTCTTGAGGATATTCATACCGGAAAAATATGAAGGATTGGGAGGAGGGTGTCTTGATCTTTGCCTGGTAATAGAGGAGTTGTCGCGAGTCTGTGGTGGTATTGCCATTAGCTACGGTGCTAATGCCCTGGGAGCCCTTCCTTTGATTAGCTATGGCACTGAGGAGCAAAAGGGGAAATACCTCCCTGATGTTGCCAGCGGAAAAAGGTTGACCGCCTTTGCTCTGACAGAATCAACTGCCGGTAGCGATGCTGCCAATATCAGAACAGTGGCCACTAGAGAAAAGGGGGGCTACCTGATAAACGGCACTAAGCAATTCATTACCAACGGTGGAGAAGCAGAGATATACACCATAATTGCCATGACAGACCCGGCCAGAGGCAGTCGGGGTGCCAGCGCCTTGATAGTAGAAAAAAACACACCGGGCTTCTCTTTCGGCAAGAAGGAAAAGAAGATGGGTATCCGCTCCTCTGCCACGAGGGAGTTGATCTTCCATGATTGCCGTGTCCCAGAGGAGAATATTATCGGCAGAGAAGGACAGGGTTTTATTATTGCCATAAGGACACTGGACAGATCCCGTCCCGGGGTCGGCGCTCAAGCGGTCGGCATTGCGCAGGGAGCATTGGAGGCGGCAGTAGACTATGCACGCCAACGCATCCAGTTCGGCCATCCCATCTCATCCATCCAGGCGGTACAGCACATGCTGGCTGACATGGCTACTGAACTGGAAGCAGCCCGGGCCCTTGTTTATGCTGTGGCAAGAACAATCGATGCTGGAGCAAAGAGCTTCACCGAAGAAGCAGCCATGGTTAAGGTCTTTGCCACAGACATGGCCATGAAAGTGACCACTGATGCTGTCCAGATTCTCGGCGGTGCCGGTTATATGCGTGACTACCCTGTAGAGAAGATGATGAGGGATGCCAAGATCACTCAAATATACGAAGGTGCCAATCAGGTCGTCAGAAATACCATCGCCCTGGAGCTGCTGAAAAGAAAGGCCAGACAAGAATGAATGTTGTGGTATGCATCAAGCAGGTGCCCAGCAAAATCAAGATAGAAATTGACCCTCAGACCAATACCTTGATCAGAGGAGGTTCCGACAACACCATCAACCCGTTTGACATGTACGCCCTGGAGGAAGGTATTCGGCTGAAGGAAAGGTACCAGGGTAAGGTTATCGTTATCAGCATGGGCCCACCCCAAGCAGAGGAAACCTTGAAAGAAGCCATTGCCCTCGGCGCGGATGAAGCAATCTTATTAAGCGATCCCGTCTTTGAGGGTTCTGACACATGGGCTACTTCCTATGTCTTATCCAAAGGGTTAATGAGACTGGGGCATTTCGATATCGTACTCTGCGGCAGGCAGTCAATAGACGGCGAAACCGGACAGGTGGGGCCACAGCTTGCTGAACTTATGGGACTGCCATTCGTGTCATATGTCAGCAAAGTCGAAGAAATGCGAGACGGGCAGATGAAGATGCAGAGAATGGTTGAGGGGGGGCATCAGCTAATTGAGATGACTCTTCCCGGCGTGATTAGCGTAGTAAAAGAGATAAATGTGCCGCGACTACCTTCTCTCCGCGGCCTTATGCAATCAAAGAAGGGCAGGATCACCACCTGGACTGCCCAGGAGCTAGGTGTGGACGTTAACAAGGTGGGATTATCAGGCTCGCCTACTCAAATAGTCAAGGTTTTCTACCCACAGAGGATTCGTCAAGTAGAGCTACTTCAAGGCAGTATGGAAAGCCAAGTGAACCAGCTTATAGAGAAACTGAGAGAAACCAAAGTACTGTGAAGGGCGAGAGGAGATGACTGTGGACAGCAATAGCCCTGGAGAAGTCTGGGTATTCGCAGAGCATGCAAATGGCAGGATAAAAGGTATCGCCTACGAGCTGATAACCAAGGGGCGAAAGCTAGCCGATGATCTGGGAACCAAGCTCTCTGCAATATGCTTTGGCCACGGTATCGAAGGTGTAGAACAACTGACCGCCTATGGGGCTGATAAGGTCTACGTAGTAGATGATCCCGCCTCTGCTGAGCAAGAAGAGGAATTTACCTCTAAGGAACTGGTTGACCTTATCCAGCGCCAGAAACCAGCGATCCTGCTCGCCGGTGCAACCGCACTGGGTTCCTCCTTGATTCCCAGAGTAGCCGCCGCATTAGAAACAGGGCTCACCGCCAACTGCACCGGCCTCGAAATTGATCCGGAAACTAAACTCCTGGTGCAAACGCGTCCTTCCTACGGCGGCATCATTATGGCAAGCATCACCTGCCCAAAGAGAAGGCCGCAGATGGCCACTGTCCGTCCCCATGCATTCAAAAAGGGTAGGCCTGATCAAACCCGCCAAGGGGAAGTGGTAAGGGTGGACTTTGGCAAAAAGCCTGTCACTTCAAGAACCAAGCTGCTCAATGTGATCAATGACCTGAACACGAAGATTAAACTCGAAGAGGCCGATATTATTGTTTGCGGTGGTCGTGGATTAGTGAAAGCAGAGAATTTCCATATCTTAGCTGAATTAGCTGAAGTGCTCGGAGCAGCACTGGGTTCCTCTCGCCCTCCGGTAGATGATGGCTGGATCGCCTATTCTCACCAGATTGGACAGACCGGCAAGACCATTTCTCCCAAGTTGTATATTGCTTGCGGCATCTCCGGAGCGCCTCAACACCTGGCCGGAATGCAGACTTCCGAGATCATTGTGGCCATCAACGAAGACCCCAGAGCCCCCATATTCGAAATGGCCACCTATGGCATCGTGGGAGATCTCTTCAAGGTAGTACCTATGCTCACCACAAAGCTCAGAGAACTTCGTAGCGGGTGAATTTCGGTTGAGTCCAGGGACTCTTTACCCCACTCTTCATCGCCTATCGAAAGAAGGGCTCCTATCTGCAGAAAAGAGAATAGTTGATGGCAAGATGCGCAAATACTATGTAATAACGGAACAAGGGTTAGCGGCCCTTGACGAAGCTAAGAAGAAGATCACAGAACTGGTCAATGAGGTGATCCTGGACAGATAGATGGTAGAACAAGGGAAACAAGGGAGTAAAAAAGGGTTATTCGGGATCAGCCGTAATGTCTTCTTCCTTGGCTGGGTAAGCCTTCTCACTGATGTCTCGAGTGAGATGATCTTCACTGTCACACCCCTTTTCCTGCTCAATGTGCTCCGGGTGGGCACACCAGTCATTGGACTCATTGAGGGAATTGCCGAGAGTACCGCAAGCTTTTTTAAGTTGTTCAGTGGTTGGCTCAGTGATCGTCTGGGACGCAGGAAAGACCTGGCTGTTTTTGGATACGGCCTCTCTACCCTGGCAAAGCCCTTCCTGTACTTCGCCGGTTCTTGGGGGGCTGTACTGGCAGTACGCTTCACCGACAGGCTGGGAAAGGGAATTAGAGCTTCACCTCGCGATGCCCTGGTCGCTGATTCCACCTCTTCAAAGGAAATGGGAAAAAGTTTTGGTTTCCATCGAGCCATGGATACCATGGGGGCAGTCATTGGTCTATCTATAGCTGTGTTTATCATCTATTTGGTGCAGAAGGATACGTTTGAACTTACCTGGAAATCGTTCCGAGTCCTGGTTTTGGCTGGGATTGGACCTGCAGTGTTGGCTTTGCTCCTGCTCCTAATCTTTGTCCGAGAGAAGAGGAGAAAAGCCTCACCAGAATCCAGCAACGATGACACAGGACAATCGTCACAACGCACAGGTGAGGCCAAGACAGGGTTCAATCTGCACTTCAAGCTCTTCCTGTTGATAATGTTGGTGTTTAACCTGGGTAACTCAAGCGATGTCTTCCTTACCCTGCGAGCACAGAACCTCGGCTTTTCGGTTCTCCAGATCCTCATTATGTTTGTGGTTTTCAACCTGGTTTACGCTTTAACCTCTCTCCCCGCAGGATTGATTTCAGATAGGCTTGGTAGAAGAAGTGTCATCATAATTGGCTGGTTGTTCTATGCGCTAACCTACTTTGGATTTGCTGTGGCATCAGCAGCCTGGCAAGTGTGGCTTCTGTTTGCGCTCTACGGGCTGTACTATGGGATATCTGAAGGAGTATGCCGGGCTTTTGTCTGTGATCTAGTGCCGGTTGACAGGAGGGGTACTGCCTATGGGCTTTATCACACCGTAATTGGTCTCTCTTTGCTGCCAGCGAGTCTGATTGCCGGTTGGCTATGGTATCTCATCGGGCCAGCAGCACCCTTCTTCTTCGGGGCATCGATGTCAGGAGCAGCAATGGTGGGGCTATGGCTTCTGATCAGGCAACAAACAAATAAAGCAACAAACATTGCACAGGCCAAGCATTCAAGATAGAGTTAATGCAAACGTGAAATGCCATTTGAACATCTAGATTTTGGGGCACCTGGAGGATTGCCTTGCGCATTGTCCGCCTGGGTCTGACCAACTTCCGCAACTACCGTCAGTTGGAATTAAGACTGCCACCTCGTTTGGTAGTTATCCAAGGAGACAATGCTCAGGGAAAAACGAACCTCCTGGAGGCCATCCATATGCTGGCCACAACAAAGTCCCACCGGGCTTCTAGCGACAGAGATCTCATCCATCAGGCCGCTACCAGAGAGGATTTGTCATTTGCCCGCATCTCGGCTGATGTTCAAAGAGAGCGCGGAAAACTCAGTATAGACATTGTCCTGAGACTAGAGAAGGCAGAACCGCCCACCACCAAGGATACTACGTCCCCTTCAGCAATACCTTTACGAAAGAGAATTAGAGTCAATGATATTGTCCGCCGCGCCATAGACCTTGTGGGGCAGGTGAATGTAGTGACGTTTAGTGCCCAGGACATCGACCTTGTTGCTGGCACACCCAGCCTCTGTCGACGCTACCTTGATCTGGTAAACTCCCAGACCGATTCCAACTACCTGCGTTCTCTGCAGAGATACAACCGCGTCCTGCTGCAACGTAATCACCTGCTCAAACTGCTGCAAGAGCACCAAGCCCAACTCGATCAGCTGCAATTTTGGGACAAGGAACTGGTGGAAAACGGCTCCTACATAGTGATGCAACGACGACGTTTGGTGACAGCACTTAATAAACTGGCCCTGGAAATCCACAGTGAGCTCAGTGGCAAAACAGAAAAACTGGAAATAGTCTATCTGCCGAGTATAGATAAGGATGAGAGCCTCGTCGAAATCGAATCCCGGTTTCGCCAGGCACTGTACCAAACCCGAAGAAAAGAAATTGCAGCAGGGATGACCCTGGTCGGTCCTCACCGAGATAGTCTCCAATTTCAAGTCAACGAGGCTGATATGAGCAGATACGGAAGTCGAGGGCAGCAGCAAACAGTCATCCTCTCCCTCAAGCTCGCCGAGGCAAGGTATATACAAACCAAGGTGGGTGACTCTCCGATCATGCTTCTGGACGATGTATTCTCGGAGCTTGATCACCATCGGCGTCAGCACCTGCTGGAATCCATCGTATCCTTCCAACAGGTGCTGATTTCAGCCGTAGACCTCGATTGTTTTGAGCCTTCTTTCCTAGCTCAGACCACTCAGTTCCGAGTAAGGCAGGGAACTATAGAGTCAGCTTAGATTCCGACCTTCGGCAACTTAGTCAATGCCTCCTCTACCTTCTCCTTGGGATACCCATAATCCTGAAGCTTGCCGGCAATGAACAGTTCATAAGCTCCCAAGTCAAAGTGCCCATGACCGGACAAAGCCAGCAGGATAGTCTTCTTCTCACCTGACTCCTTGCATTTAAGGGCCTCATCAATGACTACCTTGATGGCATGGGCTGGTTCCGGGGCAGGAATAATGCCCTCAGCACGGGCGAATTGTATTGCACTCTGAAAGACCGCGGTCTGGTTCACTGCTCTGGCCTCGATAAGACCCAGCACATTAAGGTGCGATACGATGGGAGCCATTCCATGGTAGCGCAGGCCTCCAGCATGGACAGGCGGTGGAACAAAAGTATGTCCAAGCGTATGCATCTTGACAATCGGAGCCAGCCCGGCTACATCTCCATAGTCCCAGGCGTATGGTCCCTTAGTGACACTAGGACAGGCCTCGGGTTCAACAGCGATTATCTGTATCTTCTTTCCCTTCAGCTTATCCGGTATAAAGGGAAGAAAAGTGCCAGCGAAATTGCTTCCCCCGCCAATGCAGCCAACGATAATGTCGGGGTATACCCCTGCTTTTTCAAGTTGCTTTTTGGACTCTTGCCCTATAACAGTCTGATGCATCAAGACGTGATTAAGGACGCTGCCCAGCGCATAGAAGGTATCATCACGGCTAAAAGCATCCTCGCATGCCTCACTGATGGCAATACCCAGACTCCCCGTGGAATTTGGATCTTCCGCCAGGATTTGACGTCCTATCTTCGTATCCTGACTGGGACTGGGTACCACCTTTGCTCCAAAGACCTCCATGAGGATGCGACGATAGGGCTTCTGCTGGTAACTGACCTTAACCATATACACCTTGCACTCCAGGCCCATGAAGTTGCAGCCTATGGCCAGGGCACTGCCCCACTGGCCGGCACCGGTCTCGGTGGCAAGCCGCTTGGCCCCTGCCTTCTTGGCATAGTAGGCCTGAGCAACCGCAGTGTTCAGCTTGTGGCTGCCTGCTGGGCTTTCCCCCTCGTACTTGTAGAAGATTTTGGCTGGTGTCCCCAGAGCCTTCTCCAGACGATGGGCTCGATGCAGCGAAGTAGGCCTCCACAGTCTGTAGATCTGCTGTATCTCCTCCGGGATCTCGATGTAGCGTTCCTTGCTGAACTCCTGCTCGTTCAGCGACGCAGGGAACAACGGCGGAGGCAGGATAGTGGGTTCCTTGGTACCCGGATGCAGTATGGGGGGTAGCGGTTTGGGCAGGTCCGCCTGAACGTTATACCACGATGTAGGTATCTCCTGCTCAGTCAAAATGAACTTCGTTTGCTCCATGTCATCCTCCTTTATCATTACCTCAAAAATATTTAAGCCCTCCTCCCCTTGAGGGGCGGAGGGCTTAATATCCGCGGTGCCACCCTCTTTCGGTTCAAAAGCGAACCATCTCTTCTTTAAGATACCAGACCAGCCACTATAGACTGTCCTATACCTTGGGCTATGATAACGGTACCCTTCCGTCAAACCCTACTCAGCAAGCTCTTTTCAGGTTGCAGCTCCCAGGCCCATTCAGCTTCTGCGTCAGCGTCGGTTCACACCTGCTCCGACTCTCTGCGCCTCGCCGGAAGCCTACTCTTCCTGGTTCTTCGCCTTTCCGTTATTCAGTTGGCGAACATTATAGGACGGCATTGATATTCTTGTCAACCATCCGAATTGCCTCATCTAAAATGTAACCGAAGGGATGGTGGTTGACTCATGTAAAAGGTAACCGAAATGGGGGAGAATTGGGCTAGCTTAAGTGGTGAAGGAGATGAAAGCTAGCCAATGGATATTAGAGCACGGAAGGAGT
>JAPLHP010000052.1 GCA_026389585.1 Chloroflexota bacterium
GGTAGCCTTCCAGGAACAACTTATGTACACTCAAAATGAACCAAAAACTAATGCTCAGGAAAAGGAGAAAAGTGAACCTCAAGCAGTACTCGACACAGTCTGAAAAGCTGTTCCTGGCCGACCTCTGGCCGGAATTCGCAACCCAGGAAGGCGAGAAGGCCCTCGACGAGAGAGTGTGGGTGATCGTGCGCCAGGCGACCATGCAAGATCACACCCGCCGAGCCGACCTGGTGGGTTTTGTCAACGGCCTGCCCCTGGTTCTGATCGAACTCAAGGCTGCCCACCGCCGCCTGGAGACTGCCTTCACCGGCAACCTGCGCGACTACAAGGACACCGTGCCGCAGCTTTTCTGGCCCAACGCCCTGATTATCCTCTCCAACGGGAGCCACAGCCGCGTGGGCAGCGTGACCGCAGGCTGGGAGCACTTTGACGAGTGGAAAAAGGTGGGCAGCGAGGACGAGGAGGGCAGGGTCTCGCTGGAGACCATGCTGCGCGGCGTCTGCGAACCGGCGCGGCTGCTGGACCTGGTGGAGAACTTCAGCCTGTTTCAGGAAGTGCCGGGCGGGCTGATCAAACTGACGGCCAAGAATCACCAATATTTGGGAGTCAATAACGCTCTGGAGGCCCTGGCCGACATCCGGCAAAGGGACGGCAAGCTGGGCGTCTTCTGGCATACCCAGGGCAGCGGCAAGAGCGTGGCGATGATTTTCTTTGCACAGAAGGTGCTACGCAAGGTTCCGGGCAACTGGACCTTTGTGGTGGTCACCGACCGGCAGGAGCTGGACGGGCAGATTTACAAGAACTTCGCCTCGGCGGGGGTGGTGACCGAAGGCCGCGCCCAGGCGGAAAGCAGCAAGCACCTGCGGCAGTTGCTCAGCGAGGATCACCGCTATGTCTTCACCCTGATCCACAAGTTCCGCACCGAGAAGGGCGAGGCCCACCCGGTGCTCTCGGAGCGGCGTGACATCATCGTCATCACCGACGAGGCCCACCGCAGCCAGTACGATACCCTGGCGCTGAACATGCGCACGGCCCTGCCCAACGCCGGATTCCTCGCCTTTACCGGCACACCGCTGATCGTGGGCGAGGAGAAGACCCGGCAGGTCTTCGGCGAATACATCAGCGTCTATGACTTCCAGCAGTCGGTGGCCGACGGCTCCACAGTGCGGCTCTACTACGAGAACCGCATCCCCGAGCTGCAACTGGTAAACGAGAATCTCAACGCGGACATGGAGCGCCTGCTGGAAGCGGCGGAACTGGACGAGTCGCAAGAGAAGAAACTGGAGCGGGAATTTGCCCGCGAATATCACCTGATCACCCGCGACGACCGGCTGGAGGCGGTGGCCAAAGACCTGGTCGCGCATTTCACCGGGCGGGGCTTTCAGGGCAAGGCCATGGTGGTCTGTATCGACAAGGCCACTGCCATTCGCATGTACGACAAGGTGAAGAAGCACTGGGGCGAGAAGGTTGCGGCGTTGCAGGCGGAACGGGCCGGGGCGGACGGCGACGCCCGGCGGGAGATTGAAGAGCGCATCGCCCGGATGGAAGAGACCGACATGGCGGTGGTCGTCTCTCAGGGACAGAACGAGATCCAGGAGATGAGCACGAAGGGGTTGGACATCCGCCCGCACCGCAAGCGCATCGTGGAGGAGGACCTGGAGACGAAATTCAAGGACCCGGACGACCCCTTCCGGCTGGTGTTTGTCTGCGCCATGTGGATGACCGGCTTCGACGTGCCGATCTGTTCGACCCTGTACCTCGACAAGCCCATGCGCAACCATACACTGATGCAGACAATCGCCCGGGCCAACCGGGTTTATCCTGGCAAGGTGAGCGGCCTGATCGTGGACTATGCCGGGGTGTTCCGCAATCTGGAGCGGGCGCTGGCCATCTACGGCGCGGGCGGCGGAGGCACTAAGCCCGTCGAGGACAAGTCCGCATTGGTGGCGGCATTGCGGCAGGCGCTGGAAGAAACCCGAAACCTATGCCAGGAACAGGGGGTGAGACTGAAGGCCTTCCAGACCGCTGGGGGATTTGAGCGTGTCGGCCTGCTCGATGACGCCGTGGAGGCTCTGGTGGCATCAGAGGAGATCAAGCGCCGCTACCTCGATCTGGCTAACACCGTGCAGCGGCTCTATAAGGCCGTGCTGCCCGATCCGGCCGCGCATGAGTTTGCCGCCGAGGTGACACCCGTGCAGGTCATCGCCGAGAAAATCCGCGCCCTGACCCCGCTGGCGGACATTTCTCTGGTCATGCAGCAGGTGGAAGGCCTGCTCGACCGCTCCATCGCCACGGAGGGCTACATCATCCGCGAGGTAAGCCTGCCCTATGGCGACGAGCATTGGGTTGACCTGAGCAGAATTGACTTCGAGAAGCTGGCCAAGAAATTCATGACGGGCCGCAAGCGCACACTGAACGAGAAACTCAAGGGAACGGTGGCGCAAAAGCTCATGGCCATGGTGCGGCTAAACCGCACGCGCATGGATTATCTGGAACGATTCCAGCAGATGATTGACGCCTACAACGCGGGCAGCCTCAATGCCGAGGAGTTTTTCCAACAACTGGTGGCCTTTGCCAAGAGCCTGAATGAAGAAGAACAGCGGGCCGTTGGCGAACAACTTAATGAAGAAGAGTTAGCGCTCTTCGACCTCTTGACTAAGCCGGAGATTGAACTGAGCGAGGCGGACAGGGAGAAGGTCAAAGCCACCGCTCGGGAGCTGCTGAACACGCTCAAGGCGGGCAAACTGGTGCTCGATTGGCGCAAACGCCAGCAGGCCCGCGCCGAGGTGCGGGTGACCATCGAGAAACTACTGGACCAGGGGTTGCCGAAAGCCTACACGCCGGAGCTGTTCGAGCAAAAGACCACCGCCGTGTTCCAGCACGTCTATGAGGCTTACTATGGCGCCGGGCGCAGTGTGTATGCCGCGGCATGAAGCCGATGCCCGCCTCCTACTCCCCACCAGCCTTGTAGAACTTCAGTCTGTCTCCCTTTGTATCCGAGCTGAGGTTGGGGTGCTATGATGACTGGGGCAGATCATACCAGACTCCAGGAATCGTGTTATAATCCCACCCAACACTTGCTCGCATGATGAAAGGAGACGGAATTATGTATTGCATCAAATGCGGGGCGACAAACGATGACCAGGCCCGTTTTTGCCGCTCGTGCGGAATAACTCTGCAGGCAGCCGGCGTCGGAACGGGCACTCCAGCAGCACTTTATTCAGCCGTTCAGTACGCAGGCTTCTGGAGGCGGCTAGGGGCTAGTTTGATTGATGGACTGCTTGTAAGTGTGGTGGTTTTGGTCATCTACTTCATCCTCATCTTGTCGGCAGGACTGGTAGGATTAGTCGTTGGCTACATAGCAGACTTAATCGGGGTATGGCTATATTATGCGTTGATGGAGAGCTCATCCCGTCAGGCAACTCTTGGCAAGATGGCACTGGGTATCATAGTCACTGACACTGAAGGTCAGCGGGTTTCCTTTGCAAAGGCGACCGGAAGACACTTCGGCAAGATTGTCTCGGGCATAATACTGTATATAGGGTTTATCATGATCGCCTTCACGGAGAAGAAGCAGGGGCTGCACGATATCATGGCGAACTGCCTCGTGGTGATCAAGAAGTAGTAACTGAAAGACTCTGTTCCCTCAAGAGGGTGCGGCAGAGATGCCCACCCTCTTGGTTTCCTCTATAGACTCCCTCTATATCCAAGCTGAGGTTGGGGTGGTATACAAGATCAGCAGCAGGTCACTCAGAAGTGCAATCTGTGGCTTTCTAATGAGGGCGAACTGGTTCTTTCCTTGATCGATCCACGAAGTGACATATTGCCAGGAGGGGATGTCTGTGAAGCATGCGAGGCCCAGAATACCGCATTACGGTTCTGATCTTGTCTCTCATAGCAGGCTTGAAACAATGGACAGGACATTTGGCACAAGTCGTCTTGCCCTCCTGGAATGGGCATTTCTCAAGACGCTCCTTAGCATAGACCATGAGCTCACTACATTCAGGGCATGGTCTATCAATTCCGTGTTGGCTGTGACAGTAGAGATCTATCATGACTGCGATGGTCTTGCTTTCCCTGGTTATTCTGGGATGTCTCCTGTTCACTGCAAGTGAATTCTGACACAAAAAGTAGATCCCAGTCTATAGAATCGACCTGCATTGGACTACACTTTGTATCCAAGATGAGGTTGGGGCTGGCACAATGATCAAGGACAGGTCACCTCTTTCGGCAGGCTCCAAGTACTGAAATTCCCAGGCTCAGCCAGCTTTCTTCAGTATCGTCTTCAGGTCAGTCGAGAGTTGCCTCATACTGGAGACCCACTTATCTACCACAGATGCCGCAGAAAGCCGTCCAGCGAGTTCACGTTGCTCCAAAGCACCCCTGACCTCAGGGATTTGGGATGAAAACTGGCCCATTTGTTGGAAGTAGTTCACCACGGCTGACTCAATCGCCTTCTTCTCACTATCTTGCAGGAATGGCTTCTTCCACAAAGCCGAGCCCTTGTTGAGATGTGATGCGGTAGGGGAATGTGTGCCCGCCAGTCTCTCGCTCACAGCCTCGTGAGCTTCCTGCGCAGCTGGTATTTTCAGACTCAGAGCCAAGACAAGTATTCGCAGAGCACTCTCATCATCGGGTCCTATTTGCTCAGCTCTCGCCCGCCATGAACCATCCTGAGGGGAACCAGTTGCATCATCCAGTAGACGTACAATACTGTGCAAAATGAGTTTGGTTTTGTTGTCCATGAACCTCACCTCATTAGGGCTTTTATGGTGCCTTGCCTATCTTATTCTCGGTTATAAGATTTGTCCAGATGCCAGGGAATCTAATCATTTTCTAAGGTTGTCCTCATCTGAGATTAAGCTGCCTCGGCTATAGTGGGGATACTCGAAAGGTTCCTCCCCTTTTGAGGGCTGGAGGCAAGCCTACCAGCACGTTTTAGAAGGAGGTGAGGGGGGGCAGCATGCTGACAATAGAGCAAGAAACACAAGCACGGCGAAGGGGAGCCAAGTGGTATCCCAAGAGACATGACGACCTGGTGATTGAACGTTGGGCTCTGGCATGTAGTGCGATACATAGTGACTGCCATGCCTGCAAGTTCCACAATCAATGTCAGGACCTTGCCGACAGGTTGATTGGATGCATCGATGTCCGGTCGCCCATCAGGTATCAAAGGAAGAGTGTCTCAAGCCTGAATAGAACCACTCACAGCCAATAAAAGGCAAATAACAATTTAGATAGCTGCCGGCAGTGTCGCGTCAGGTCATTATCGGCCGATTCGCCAAGTTCCGTGAGTGCGGCTTATTCTATCACATACCAGGTCGAAATCGTATTTCATTCGGATCTCCAGACTCGACGAGAGTGAGCCTACCCGGCCCCGTCGATCACCCCATCATTCTGAAACCTGGCGATTTCCGTCTCGCTGTAGCCGGCAATATCCCGCAGTATCTCCCGGGTATGCTCGCCCAGCTTGGGCGCCGTGAAACCGGGGCTGGCAGGTGTCTTGCTGAACTCAACGGGATAAGCCGGCACCTTGATATTGCCGAACAGTCGGTGACTCGTCTCGACGATGTATTCGTTGGCTGTCGTCTGCGGGTCTTTGATCAACTCCATCGCGGTGTTCACCGGAGAGCAGAAGACATCGCGTTCGGAGAGGATGGGGACCCACTCGTCCCGCGTCCTGGAGACGAAAACCGTGTCCAGGAAGGCGATGAAATCATCGCGGTTCTCGAACCTTCTCTCCCAGTTTTTGAACCTGCCGTCGTGCTCCAACTCCGGGTGGTCGATGGCCAGGCAGAAGTTCCGCCAGGCGGTGGGATGGTGGGCCACTGTTATGCAGAGCCATTTGCCATCCCGGCACTTGTAGTAGTTCCGCAGCGGGTCAGTGGACTTGTGCTGGTGGCGCGGCACGTCCTGATCCATGATGAGGGCGTTGAGGACATTGAAGTACTGCAGGAACATGGCGGAACTCAGCAGAGATACCTTCACTTCTTGCCCCAGGCCGGTGCGCTCTCTGGCATAGAGGGCGGTCAGGATAGCGTGGCTGATGGTGATGGACGTCATCTGGTCGATCAAGCCAAACTGGGCGATAAGAGGCGGCATGTCTGGCTCGCCCACGGCCAACATGAGCCCCGATCTGGCCTGACCGAGGAAATCAAAACCTCCGGCATCCCTGTCGGGGCCTCTTGATCCGAAGGCGGACACGGCAGCGTATATCAGCCTGGGATTGACCTGACACAGGTCCTCATAGGTCATGCGCTGCTTCTTCACGGCTTTGGCGCGGAAGTTGGTCACAAATATGTCGCACTTCGATACCAGGCGGTAGGCGATCTGCTTGCCCTCTTCCTTACTCAGATCCAGGGCAATGCTCTTCTTGTGGCGGTTGGCTCCCTCGTAGAAGATGCTGTGACCGTCCTTGGCCACGGGGACGTTGCCGAAGCGGACCAACCCGCGAATGGGGTCGCCGGTCTTGGGAAGCTCTATCTTGATGACTTCGGCCCCCAAGTCACCCAAGATAGCGAGGCCTCCCGGCCCGGCGTGAAAGGCCCCCCACTCCAGGGCGCGAACACCTCTCAGCGGCTGCTGGCCAGAATGCTTGTCATTCATACTTTGTCCCTTTGGCTCCTTTCCAGAATTCGCCGCGCCACGCGGGATGAACGAAATCGCTTATCATAATGGTAATCCTGAGGCAGAACATTAACAAGAGACAAGGCTAACCTAAGTGATATTTACTCATGGTGCTGCCTGCGACAAGGAGTACCCAGGATGAAGGCCACCCGACCCGCTCCAGAAGGGGGACCGCAGAACCCATCTTCGGCAACTCTCCGAATTTGGGGGCTCCTGAAGGATTCCCTTTTATCACGCTGAAAATGAATCGCCGGACTTTGTGCTCAGTGATTTCGTGTGAGAGCGAATACCAATTATTGAACCATTTTGTAGGCACTGAACAATCTGACGTTTTGTTCACCTACCCAACAATACAGGCGAACAATACACTACCGGCTAGATTGTGAGGAACCAAGCACATGCAAATCGCAGGATTATGAGCAGTTCATTCTTGCCGCTGCACGTCACGCACATAAAGCTGAGTTGATGAAAGATACCCTTTCATCAACTCACATCGGTAATTCCTACGGTATCTTGACACGATCCCTGTTGGTAGCGGAATCAACTGGTTTCAGGAGTCGTATTTGGCTGTGGTTCTTCACGTTGGCCTCCCTTCTACCCAAGCTGAGGTTGGGTGACCAAATGGACAGTTGCCCTTCATGTTTGAAGTTGTGAATTGGCCGTCATGGGGCAGGGATTAAATGTAACGTTAGACGGATGAGCTGCAGCTGCGAAGCGGCTGTCTGCTCGATGAGGTGGTTGGACAAGACTTACTCTGGCTCATTGGGCGATCCCTGCGCCATCTCACGCTCAACATACTCGATGTCCAGAAGCGCACTGGGAAGGTCGAATGGGAGAGGCTCTGGGATTGGCGGCAGAGTGATAGCCAGAGCTCGTGCGATTCCAGTTCGCACCGCGGCGGCAACGAGGGTCGCAAGTCCACGATACCGCCGGAGATCACACTCCTCCAAGTTAGTTCGGGCATGGGCCAGGTCAAGCCGGCTTTCGTAGACATCCGTCGCCACCGCCTGCGTGTACCCCAGCAGATCGGTCAAGAAATAGATAACCCTCTCTCGTAGCCCTGGGCCAATCGCCTCTTCAACTCCGCAGCTCTTGCACTGGCGAACTCTGCCAAGTGCGCCTTCCTGCATGCCCGCCAGCAGATCGAGTGCGTTGTTCAGCGCAACGAGCTGATCAACGGCGTCGCTCGTGGCCAATCCATGCGCCCACCAACGAATCACGCGCTGTACTCTTGCATCGATTGACATGGCGAGAAGTTCGGCTGTAAGCGGTGCCGGAGGGGCAGTGGTCGTGGTATCTGTAGCCCGCGTTATGAAGCGGTACTTGGGTGGCTTGTCGGTGATGCGACGCTTCACAGAAACACCACCGGATACGCGCACCGGCCGACCTATTCCCAACGTGGCGAGCGCCGTGACATTGTCGACCAACCCTTTCGAGCGCTCATAGACCACGTGAGACTCCAGCGGGGTGCACCCCTTGTTCTGAAGCGACAACACGGCATTGAGTTCATGGAGCCCAGTCCATTTGCCATCGTCATTGAACCCGGGGGAGAGCGTCAGTTGCCGCAGACCCTCGACCAAGGGTGCTTTTGACGAGTGGCGCTCATCGCTTATATAGAACTCGCCGGTGAGTTTCGCATGCACCGTCCATTCTTCTGTTGCCATGCACTTGCTCCTCTATCTTAGCGCTGGTGGCTTCCACATTAGCATTGTCAAACATTCCCTTTTGTCTTGCCGCAATGGTTGCATGAATCTTAGTACAGGCGATCCAATCGGGTCAACAACGAACACCGGAGTACTCGGCCCCTTTGTATCCAAGCTGAGGTTGCCAGGTTTATGTGGTAGAATGTCGCCAGACATTCTGCAGCGATGGAAGTGAGCCGGGTGGATTCTATGGAGCGCGGGGTGGGATGTCAATTCGTACTGTTGAAATTCACCGATATGGCCAGTACAATGGCGGTCGGAGTCGCATAGATCAGGTTTTCCCTGCTGTCGGGTGGCCATAAATATCTCATCAGGGAAAGGAGAGATCATGGATAACTCAGTGATTATTATCGGTGCCGGCTTTGGAGGTCTGTCTGCCGGATGCTACGGTCAGATGAACGGCTACCGGACCAGCATCTTTGAGATGCACGATAAGCCGGGTGGACTCTGCACCGCATGGCAGCGTAAAGGCTACACTATAGACGGCTGCCTGCACTGGCTGGTGGGCTCAGCGCCTGGCGGTGCCATGCCAGGGCTGTATTCCCTCTGGCAGGAACTGGGTGCTTTGCAGGGGCAGCAGGTAATAGACCTCGATTACTTCTATCGGGTCGAAGGCGTTGACGGCAGGACCTTCAACATCTACAGCGACCTTGACAGCCTGGAGCAGCACATGAAGGAGTTGGCACCCGAGGATGCGAGGTTTATCAGTGAGTACTGCAAAGCTGCGCGCCGCTTCTGCCGCCTTGACTTGCCTGTGGACAAGCCGCCTGAGATGTACACGCCTTTCGAAGGGTTGAGGTTTATGTTCAAGATATCTCCCTTCCTTGGCGATCTGAGGAAGTGGAGCCGCATGACAATGAAGGAATTTGCCATGCAGTTCAAGAGCCCGCTGCTGCGGGATGCCTGGCAACAGGTCTGGCGACCAGAGTTCTCCTCCATCTTCATAATGATGACTCTATCCGCGCTGCATCGAAAGTCGGCCGGCTATGTCATCGGCGGCTCTATGAAGTTGTCCCGTGCCATTGAAAAACGTTATCTCGACCTGGGCGGCGAGATTAGGTACAAATCACGCGTGACCGGGATACTGGTGTAGAATGACTGCGCCGTGGGCGTCAAATTGGCTGATGGCAGCGAACAGCGCGCTGATTATGTGATCTCGGCGGCTGATGGACATGCCACCATTTTTGATATGCTCGGTGGAAAGTATATCAATGAGAAAATTCGTGGCTACTATGAGAAAATCCCTATCTTCTCTCCTCTGATCTACATCGGCCTGGGGGTCAACCGTTCCTTTGAGGAGATGCCCCAGATAGTTTCCGGTTTCGCTTTCCCCCTGGACAAACCGGTGGTGATCGCTGGCGAAGAGAGAAAATGGCTGAGTGTGCGCCTTCACAACTTCGATCCGACCCTAGCTCCGGAGGGGAAGTCACTGCTCACGGTGATGATCGAGTCCAATTACCCCTACTGG
Organism: Chloroflexota bacterium; assembly: GCA_026389585.1. Lineage (NCBI taxonomy): Bacteria > Bacillati > Chloroflexota > Chloroflexota bacterium. The sequence goes on from JAPLHP010000052.1 coordinate 9,799, forward strand.
GATTCGCTTCGCCAGGACATGGCGCGCTACAAAGCCGAGAAGGAACAGATTGCTGATACGGTGGTGGCCCTGCTCGATAAGCGTTTCCCTGGCCTGTCGTCTCAAGTGGAGATGCGGGATGTGGCCACGCCGGTTACCTTCCATCGCTATACCGGCAACTGGCAGGGTACTTATGAGGGCTGGCTCATGACGCCGGCGACGGTGAACCTGAATATGAAGAAGACTCTGCCCGGGCTGGACCGCTTTTATATGGCGGGGCAATGGGTGCAGCCGGGCGGTGGCCTGCCCAGCGGCGCCATGACCGGACGCTACGTGGTACAAATGATGTGTAAGCGTGATAGAAAACGCTTTGTGGCCACAGTTCCGTGAGATAGCGGTCAGGTTTCAGGCTTCATCCAAAGCCGGGATTGAATTGAAGTTGCATAAGAAGGAGTGTTGATGATGGAAAGCAGTGACCTGATTGCCTATTGCGGGCTTTATTGCGGTGACTGTGTTATGCATAAGGGGGAGGTTGCTGACCTGGCCAGGGATTTGAGAAAGAAGCTGAGAGAGGCCAAGTTCGCCCGAGTGGCTCAGGGATTGTCCAAGGTCTTCAAGGACTTTGAGGACTACGACCGGTGTTACCAGGTTCTTGGCGCTATGGTGAGGTTGCGTTGCAAGCGGACTTGCCGGGCTGGTGGTGGACCGCCCGCGTGCAAAATGAGGAACTGTTGCCGGAAGAAGGTCATTCAGGGCTGCTGGGAGTGTGGGGAATTCGAATCCTGCCAGAAGCTGGAGTTCTTAGCGTCTTCTCACGGGGACGCTCACCTGAAGAACCTTCGGAAATTGAGTAAACAAGGCGTGGATAGTTTTCTCAAAGGTCCACGGGAGTGGTAATTCTACAGGTTTGCAGGGCTAGCAGGGGCGGTTCGCGAATTGCCGCTACCTTCCGAATTCTTTGAAGCGGTAGCCGAGGCCCCGCTCGCTGAGGATGTACCTGGGGTTCTTGGGGTCTTTCTCTATCTTCTGCCTCAGATAGGTTACATAGAGCCGCACGTACTGATCCTCATCACGATACTCCGTTCCCCACACCCTGGAAAGCAGCATCTCATGGGTCATTAGTTTCCCGGCATTAGTTACCAGTTGATAGAGCAAGCGGTACTCGGTAGGCCTCAGGCGGACCTCCTTCCCCCGGACGATGACCTTACGCTGGTCGAAGTTGATCCGCAGTTCATCATCAACCGCGATCTCTGATCCGGCTGCCGCTGTTGCCGGCTCTGTCCTCCTGAGCACCGCCCTTATGCGGGAAACCAGCTCCCTCGGGCCGAAGGGTTTGGTGATGTAATCGTCAGCGCCCAGGTCAAGACCTCTGATACGGTCAACCTCTTCTCCCTTGGCACTAAGGAAGATGACCGGAATCGCCGATATGTCCCGGAGCTTTTCAAGGGTTTCAAACCCATCTATGTCGGGCATCATGATGTCCAGGACCACCAGGTCGGGCATCTCCCTGGCTGCCTTCTCCAGTGCCTCATAGCCATTGGCGGCCCTGACCACTCGAAACCCCTCCAGTTCCAGGTTCATAGCGATAAATTCCACCACATGTGGCTCATCATCCACTACGAGCACCGTCTTGCCTGAAACCGTGGTCACCGGTCTATCCTCATCCACATTTTAGAGGCTCTCCTGCAAAGGGAGGGTGAAGGTAAAGCGCGAACCTTTTCCCAATTCGCTGGATATCTCTATCTTGCCCCCGTGAGCTTCGATTATTGATTTGCAGATATATAGTCCCAGTCCCATTCCCCGCACCTTCTTCACCTGGCTGTTGTCTCCTCTGCGGAAGCGCTCGAAGATATGCTCCAGGTCCCTCCCTGAAATACCTATACCCTCATCGGCCACCGTTAACTTCACATTGGCGCTATCTGCCTTACCAGTGATGGTTATCTTGCCGCCGCGGGGCGAGTATTTGATAGCATTATCCACCAGGTTGGTGATGACCTCTTCCATCCGGTCCGGGTCGGCGTGTACCGCGGGGAAGTCGGGATCAAAATCTATCCCGAAGGTGTGATTATCAGTGGTAGCCTCAAGCCGGCGCACCACCTTGCCGGCCAGGGTGGGTAGTTGTACCTCCTCCTTTTTCAGGGTCACCGTGCGGGTCTCGATGCGCGAGGCGAGCAGCAGCCTGTTTACCAGCTTGCTCAGGCGGTCACACTCCTCTTCGATCACCTGGAGACCACTGCGCAGCGTTTTCTTATTCCACCTGGCGTCGCTCCGGGCCAGGGTACCGGTGTAGCCCTTGATGATGGAGAGCGGTGTCTGTAGCTCGTGACCCAGCATGGAGAGAAAGGCCGATCTCAGGTTTTCGACCTCCCGCAGCCGCGTGATGTCGCGAACATTGATCACGGCTCTCAGCGGCTGCCCCCGGTCACGGGAGCGGACCACGGAATAGACCATGGCCACTTCGATGTCTTGCCCATCCGCTGCCTGAATCCTTCCCTGTAACTCACAGGTGGGCAGGCAACCTTCTCCACGTATCAGCATGGGGCACCTGGTCGTGTTGCAGATCGATCTCCCTTCCCAGTCGCGCAGATTCAACATCTCATAGCACGGTTGGCCCATCACTGTTCCTCTGGAATAACCGGTGAGCTTCTCCATGGCCGAATTGAAGCCCACGATCCTGCGTCTGGCGTCGATGCTCATGATGCCCTCGGCACTTCCCTCCAGCATGGACTCCATCTTGTCTTTCTCATCGGAGAGCACCTGGACCAGCCTGGCATTATCGATGGCAATGGCAGCTTGCCTCGCGAAGGCGGTTAGTGTGGCCTGATCGAGTCTGGAGAAGGAATCTGCTTCCAGGCGGCGCAGTATATAGATAAGGCCCACCGACCTGTTGCCGATCTGCAGCGGCAGCGCGATTATAGGATTCAGGATGACCCCCTGGTCAGAGGTAGGCAGAGGGGGCCCCAGGTTGAGTGCCGACAGCAGGTTGAAGTTACGGGCACTTGTCGCCAGGTCAGGTATGGCCTCGTCTAGCAAGGGTAATAGCTGGTCCAGGGCCTTTCCATCCAGCCCGTAGAAATCGCTGGCCACGAAGCGGTGCTCTGACTCGCTCCAGGTAGCTACCACACCGGCGATACCCCCAAGAGCTTCGATGGCATTCCTCAGAATCATCCGTACCGTGGCTTGAAGATCAGGCTGCTGTGGTGTCATGTGTGAAATTTCCATCGCTAACTCAACTTGCCCTCCGGGAGGACCTCATGGTTTTCCTGGCATATCTGTCATGCCTGCTGAGGCAATCATCCAGAATTTCTAACGCATTTCTAATATTTCTCAAGCATTATTCTAACACAGCCCCGTTTATACTTTTAGTTGCAGGTTGTCTCGAGGAAAGATATCGAGATTCACCAGCATAGACAGTTGGAGTCTTATCAATCAACCGATGAGAGAGAATATCAAATAGGATTAGGAAAGGAGGAGTAGATGTCAGCAAAGGCAAAGACAACCAGTAAGCTCGAGCCGCTTGGAGACCGGGTAGTGATTAAGCCAGCCAAGCGGGAGGAGATGACCAAGACGGGCCTTGTGCTTCCAGAGACGGCCAAGGAAAAGCCCCAGGAGGGTGAGGTTGTTGCCATCGGTCCCGGCAAGATGACTGATGAGGGCAACCGGATTGCCATGGATGTCAAGGTGGGAGATGTGGTGGTTTACGCTAAGTATGCGGGGACCGAGTTTAAGCTTGATGAAGAAGAATTGATCATCGTTCGCGAAAGCGACATTCTAGCCAAGAAGAGTTAGGAAAGGAGGAAGAAAGGTGGCAAAGAAGATAATTTTTGGACAGGAAGCCAGGACAGCCCTGAAGAAGGGTGTGGACACTCTGGCTGATGCTGTCAGACCAACCCTGGGACCAAAGGGCCGGCCGGTGGCCCTGGACAAGAAGTGGGGACCCCCGACGGTTATCAATGATGGCGTAAGCATTGCCAAGGAAATTGATCTTCCCGATCCATTCGAGAATATGGGGGCTCAGCTTCTGAAACAGGCTTCGTCGAAGACCAATGACAAGTGTGGTGATGGCACGACTACTTCAACGCTTCTGGCTCAGGCGATTGTCGCCGGCGGCTTCAGAAACATCACCGCCGGAGCAGATGCCATGGCTATCAAGCGGGGCATTGAGAAGGGCGTTCTTATCCTGATAGAGGAACTGAAGAAGAAGGCTATCTCTGTATCCGGCAAAGAGCAGATCGCTCAGGTAGCGACTATCTCTGCTGTTGATGCTCAGATCGGCAGCCTGATTGCCGATGTCATGGAGAAAGTGGGCAAGGACGGCGTCATCACTGTAGAGGAATCGAAGGGATTGCAGTTCGAAACCGAGTTTGTGGAAGGTATGAAGTTTGACCGTGGCTACATCAGCCCTTACTTCATCACCAACCCGGACCGCATGGAGACAGTTATTGAGGATCCCTACATTCTCATGACCGATAAGAAGATCTCCGCCGTAGCCGATATCCTGCCGGCACTGGAGAAGATACTCCAGGTGAGCAAAAACCTGGTGATCATTGCTGAAGATATTGATGGTGAGGCTCTGGCTACCCTGGTGGTCAACAAGCTGAGAGGCACTATTAATTGTCTGGCAGTGAAGGCCCCGGGCTTTGGCGATCGCCGCAAGGCTATGCTGGAGGATATGGCCACCCTCACTGGTGGTAAGGTGATCTCCGAGGAGGTCGGCAGAAAGCTCGACTCTGTAGTAGCGGCTGATCTGGGACGTGCCCGCAAGGTGGTGGCGGATAAGGACAACTGTACCTTCGTTGAAGGCAAGGGTTCTGATGAAGCTATCAAGGCCCGCATGAAGCAGATCAAGGCCCAGATTGATGAGACTACCTCTGACTTCGACCGCGAGAAGCTGCAGGAGCGGCTGGCCAAACTGGCTGGCGGCGTAGCCGTGATCAAGGTCGGCGCTGCGACGGAGACAGAGCTGAAAGAGAAGAAGCATCGCGTAGAGGATGCCCTCTCTGCTACCAGGGCTGCTGTGGAGGAAGGGATACTGCCCGGGGGTGGAGTAGCTTTGCTTAATGCCTCTGTTGCCCTTGAGCCCCTTTTGAAGGACGGCGATGAGGCTGTCGGCATCAAGGTTCTGAAACAGGCCATCGAAGAGCCGATCAAATGGATTGCCTTTAATGCCGGAGCCGAGGGCTCGGTGATAGTGGATGCGGTAAAGAAAGGCAAACCCGGATATGGCTATGATGCTGCCAAGAATGAGTTTGGGGATATGGTGAAGAAGGGGATCATCGACCCGTTGAAAGTGGTCCGCACGGCGCTGGAGAATGCTTCCAGTGTAGCTGTGATGATATTGACTACTGAAGCGTTGGTGAGTGATATCCCGGAGAAGGAAAGGGCCCCTGCTGGACCGGCCATGCCGGAGTACTAAGCCGTAGACCATAAATAAAATGGACGTAGAGGGGCGGCTCTTGTGAGCCGCCCCTACTTGAGGGAAGAGCCAGGCTATAAGAATTAGTCTCTCCGTAGGAAGTGGGTGTCAGAGAGATCCGGGATGGAACGGCGCTATGAAGGTTCTGTAATCAGTGGTCTATCAGATGGTAGCAGGAGCCTTTGTGAGCAAATGGAACAATCGATTCCGTGCTTGCGTTGCGGTGAGTGTTGCAGAGAGTATCAGGTTCGCCTTGATTTGATGGAGGCGCAACGCATTGCTGATGGACTGGGGATTATGTGGGATAAGTTCCTGGAAAGGTACACTGATCAGGCCTGGCCGGGTACAAGCAGCTTTCTTATACGCCGTGAGAATGGGGCATGTGCTTTTCTGGAACACCTGGACGAGGGCAAGCCAGCCTGTTGCCGTATCCATGATTTTAAACCGACTTCCTGCCGGGAATGGTCGCCCGGCCTGTACCGGCGCGAGTGCCGAACAGGCTTGAGCAAACATTGGGGACTTGCGGTTACTTCTTCGGGGCAAATTGGCCTGAGGATAGAGTGAAGGATTTTCGATCTTTGTTGGAGTTGCCGTTGGGTGATAGGAGGAATTGAATGCCGACCTACGAGTATCAATGTAATGCGTGTTCTCTACGGTTTGAATTAAAAAGGCATTTTGATGAGAAAGTAGAGGCCGATTGCCCGCAGTGCTCCAGCCAGGCCCGCCGCCTGTTCTCTCCGGTGCCCATTGTTTTTAAGGGACCGGGGTTCTATGTGACCGACAATGCCGCAGAGAACAGCAACCTTAAGTCCAGTGGCAAGCGAGATGAGGACAAGCCGGCAGATAAGAAGAACGAGTCAGAACCGGCGAAGGACAAGAAGAACGAGTCAGAACCGGCGAGGGACAGGAAAAGCGAGTCGGAACCAGCGAAGGAAAAGAGGAACGAGGTTACGGTATGATGGCCCATGGGGGATATGCTCCCTGAGCTATTGTTCTTAGCATTGGAATCCGGAATAGAGCTGGTAGAAAGACATCTGCAATCGCTCCTCCGCACTCCGGAGGCGATAAACTCCCCTGTATCTGGGACGGCGTTATCATAAGTTGCATGTGAGAGGATGCCCGATGGCAAAGCGTGATTATTATGAGGTTCTGGGCATCGATAGAAACGCCGACGAAGCCACCATCAAAAAGGCCTACCGCAATCTGGCCATGCAACATCACCCCGATAAAAACCACAATGATGATCAGGCTGTAGAAAAAATGAAGCAAATCAACGAGGCCTACGCAGTCTTGTGTGATCCCCAAAAACGTAGCCTGTATGACAGGCATGGTCATGCGGGCCTTGAGGGATATGCTCCGGAGGACATATTCCGTGGGGTGGATTTTGGCAGCCTATTCAGGGAGTCCGGGCTGGGGGGCTTCGGCGATAGTATCTTCGAGACCCTTTTTGGCGGGGGAACCACAACCAGAAGAGCCCCTGGAAGGGGCGTTGACCTCAGGTATGACCTCAGTGTGACACTGGAGGAGGTGGCCTCTGGTGTGGAGAAGACTGTGGAGTTGCCTAAAGCCGAGAGGTGCTCTGCATGCAATGGGACAGGTGCCCAGTCTGATGGCCTGGTAGATTGCCGCAAGTGTCGGGGCACTGGCCAGGTTGTCATGGAGCAGAGGTCGGGATATGGCATAATCAGGCAGATCATGGTCTGTGGCGATTGCCGGGGCAAGGGCAAGATCGTGAAGAAGGCCTGCAAGGAATGCCAGGGCAAGGGCATTATCGAGGGAACCAAGGAGATAAGAGTGATTGTCCCTGCCGGTGCCGACACGGGTCAGCAGATCAGGATTGAGGGAGAGGGTGGGATAGGCGAGAGACTTCATGGTGACCTCTATATCGTTCTTAATGTGGAGAAGCATCCTGTTTTCGAGAGGCATGGCGACGATATCTATCTTCAGCAGGACATCAGATTCACTACAGCGGCTCTGGGCGGACAGGTGCAGGTGCGTGGACTCGATGGTCATCTCGATCTTGACATAACTGAAGGGGCTCAGAGCGGGACGGTGTTCCGCATCACGGGCAAGGGTATTCCCCACCTGAGCCATCGCGGCAGGGGAGACGAGTATGTTGTGGTCAGGGTAATCACCCCTACCAAACTGAGCCGTGAGGAAAAGGAGTTACTCAAGGGATTTGAAGGGCTGAGACAGAAATCAGGTAGTGACAAGCATAGCGGGGGTAGAAAGGTTTGAACCTTGCTCAGCCGCAGCGGGCCATAACAAGATACGGCGTGGAGAGGGAGTGCCGGGCACTCTAGCAAAGGAAGAAAACCAGTCCGCGCAGAAAAGAGAAAGGCATTGGGAGAAGAGCTGGGGCGAATTGAGAAGCCGTCCGTCGAGTCCTTCGGACAGGAGAGAAAGCTCTTCGTCGTTCCCCTGATATTTCGGGGCGAAGATGCTCCGTCTGAGTATTCGGAGAAATTTGATCTCTACTGGCAGCAGGCCAGCGACCACATTGCCAGGCTGGAGTCGAAGATCGGCAGGGTCAACCGCATCTACCACGAATTGGTTGTGGTTGGTGGTGAAAAGGGTCTGGAGATGATAGAGAGGCTCAATCTCAGCAGTTGCCAGATCGTCAGGGAAGAGTGCCAGAATGGTGTTCAGCTAGAGGCCACGGATGACAGGGAACTGGCTGAGGAGAGCCTGGACTGGGAGAGATGCCTTCTGCTGGGTTTTATGAGCGATAAGGTGGCCCGGATGGTTGGTGAATTCTATGTTGAGGCTTCTCGGAAAAGGTATGAAGGCATTGCCAGGAAAATTGATGAGACTCTGAAGGCTGGCGAAAGAGCGATCCTCTTCGTCAGCGAAGGGCACCCGATACAATTCCCTCAGGATATGCAGGTGTTCAGCGTATTTCCCCCCGCGCTGGACCAGATTCATAAGTGGTTACGCGACCGCTCAGAAGCCAAACAGGTGGAACCAGAGCAAGAGCCGCAGTCAGATTCTTAGCGCGACTGTGTCAAGAACCCTCAGGTGAATGTCCACCCGCGTCCGGACAAGCTGGCCGTCCGATTAGCCAACGTCCTTCCGCCCCATCGCCCGCAGAGCCACCCAGAGAGCGACGGCAGCTATCGCCAGGGAAATGATGATGGAAACACAACCGGGTTGACATAGTTCGCCAGCTCGGCAGGACATGCCCCCACACAAATTCATCTGCACTACCACTACCATTAAAAACGCCAGTGAAGACCTGAAATCCACCTATCGGTAAGTCTGCGATAATTAGGTTACATCAGTGTCTCATGTGATGTTGTTAGTCTCACAAATCCTTCTCAATAATACTATCCATGTCTCTTATTCCCCACACTCTTCCGTCGTCTCAGCCTTTGACCAATCTGAAGTATTGCCTGCTGGAGGAAACGTTCTATTTCTTGGAATCCTTGAACTATATATGTCCTCTCGACTATTATAGGAAAGCCCAATTCCCTGGAGTCTTGGATTTGGGCGTGAATGATGAACTCGATTGTACTGGCCGGCGGCAAAGGGGTGCGGTTGGGGAGGGATAAGCTCTCGGAGCCTGTGGGCGGTCACTCCCTGCTCCAGAGGGTTGTTGATGTTCTGGAACTGGTCAGTGACCTGATTCTGGTAGTCATTGCTCAGAGACAGCATGGCCCTGCTCTATTGGCAACTGCAAAAGAGGCGAGGATCATAGCTGATTTCTACCCTGGTAAGGGTGCCCTGGGCGGTATCTACACTGGCCTGGCAGCCTCCGTCTCGTCCCACAGCCTGGTAGTGGCGGGGGATATGCCCTTTCTCAGTTCTTCCCTGCTGCACTATCTGATGGAGATTTCGCCTAATTTTGACGTTGTCATGCCCAGAGTTAAAGGCGAAATAGAGCCGCTGCATGCCATCTACTCCAGGAACTGCCTGGAACCCATCCGGCAGCAGATTGAACAGGGTGATCTCAGGATTAGGGGATTCTTTCAGCAGGTGAAGGTAAGGTATGTGGAAGAGGAGGAGATGGATGGGTTCGATCCCAGGCATCTCAGCTTCTTCAATATCAACACCCCGGCGGATTTGAGAAAGGCAAAGGTGCAGTTGGGGGAATCTGACAACCCGTGAGAGGCCCCATGCCCGTCAAAGGTCTCTGTTCCCCGCTTCCCTCCAGTGCGCAGTTGCAGAAATAGGCGTTATTCGCTTGTGGGGGGGAAGAGACCCTTCGCCTTCGCTCAGGGTGACAAGGAGCATAAATGTCATTCTGATATTGCCCACTGTGTCATTCTGAGCGAAGCGAAGAATCTCGATTGTTACGCTGATTTGTGCAACCAGGCACTAGTCTGTTGCCGTTACTGCGAAAGCAGGAATCCTTGATTCCTCAGTTATGCCTGGTTCTACAGTTCAGTGTCTGCGGTTTGCTGGTCAAATCGAACCAGCAACTCGTTTAGCTTTGCCGAACTACTGCTTCTCATCGCGGCATCTTCACGGGAAATGATTCCGCTTTTCACCAGGTTGGCCATGGCCATGTCCAGTGTCTGCATACCCTCTCTGCTGCCCATCTCCATATTAGGGGGTATTTCGAAATTCTTGTGGTCGCGGATGAGTCTCTTGATCACATTGTTAACCAGCATGATCTCGACGGCAGCTACCCGCCCTCCCCCGATACGGGGTAGGAGGGCCTGTGAGAGTACTCCCTCTATCACTTGTGACAGCTGCAGCCTGACCTGCTGCTGCTGTCCATACGGGTACATATCAATTATGCGGTCAATGGATTGCGCTGCATCGATGGTATGTAGTGTGCCCAGCACTAGATGACCCGTCTCGGCAGCTGTCATTGCTGTGCTTGTTGTTTCCAGGTCACGCATCTCTCCGATGACAATGACATCCGGGTCATGGCGGAGGGCGTGTATTAGAGCGGTATGGAAAGACGTGGTGTCATCCCCCAGGTCTCGCTGTCGAATGATGCATTTGTTATTGTGGAATAAGTATTCAATGGGGTCTTCAATGGTGATGACACTCCGTCTTGCAGTCTGATTGAGGTGGTTAATCATTGCTGCCAGAGTACTCGACTTGCCACTATTGGCAGGGCCGGTTACCAGGATGAACCCTCTTGGCCTGAGAATAAGCTCCTTGCAGACTTGGGGTAGGCCCAGTTCATCAATAGATGGTATATCAACTGACACACGACGGAAGGCAAGGCTGATTGTGCCCCTCTGTTTCAATACGTTAACCCGGAATCGAGCTAACCCGGAGATACTATAGGCAAGATCCAGTTCCATTTCTTTCTCAAAGGCGGTTCTTTGCTTTGCAATAGTAATTTGTTTGAAGAATGTATCGATATCTTCTCTTGTAAAAGGCGGTATATCCTCTTGCGGTGTGAGGGCGCCGTCAATACGGAACACTGGTGGGCTTGATACCATGAGGTGTAAATCTGAAGCACCTTTGGCTACCGTCTGTTGAAGAATTTCATCTATATCCATTCCCAGTACCTCACAATTTCAATAGTAACCCGTGACATTGTCTTGCCAAATAAGCCCCGGACACAGTGTCATCAGGCGACGGGATTTTATCAATGTGGGTGCCCAAAATCTTTCTGCATGGTCTGCCCCTTCTTTGGGCACCATTCACTGCGCAGGGGAAAATGCCTTTATACTGGCAAAAGTTTGACCGAAGCTGCATGTCTTGGTAAGTCCCAAATGGACATTATTTGTGAGCTGGATGGCCCAAATAAAGGAAATCGTAATGTAGTTATATCTTAGAGGGAAGAATTTAGCCTGTCAACGGGATGATTTGGGGATGCTTCTACAGACTCACAAGACTCGTAGTGCCGTAGAAACGCTGACATGGCTGAAGGCAGTGACGGCTGCCCCGGGATCAAGGGTATAGCTGACGCCCGTCGTCGTCCTCGATGATGATAGCATTCTCGGGGCAGCTTTCGGCAGCCTCTAACAGCTTATCATTGTCTACAGAGGAGGGGGTGAGGACTACAACCTTGTTTTCATTATCAAGTTTGAAGACCGTCGGTGCAATGGCCACACAATTGCCCACGCCAAGGCACAAATCTCTATCTATCCTTACTTTCATCTTGCCCTGATCCCTATTCTACCTCATTGAGGGGTGGTTCAGGGCAAACCGAGGCTCTGAGTGTTCTGATAAGCGGTTACCAGATCACCTATTGTCATTGTTATCCTGTCCCCGGTGATGGTGTGTGTCACCTCAGCCTTGGGGTAATTCCGGCATGCGCCACTTATCCCCTCGCCGGTGCCAGCCTTGAACTTGGTATGGCAGGTGTTGCAGTCGAGGGTGTCACCTGTCAGAGAGAAGCTCTCTGAGCGGCATGGCGGGCAGATGGCGGTTCGTACATAGATTTCTCCACCCAGTTTGTATGCCATGAAGGCCATGCTGGTGCCCTCACTGGTAACCCTGAAGTGGACTATCTTGCCACTATCTACCTCACTCAGAGGAATAGACACTGTATTCCCCTCTACCTGGGCATCGAGCCATGTCGGCTGTACTGCCTCTCCTGTTGTTCCGGCCGGGCTACTGCCACGGCAACACGACCTGCTGCTGGTACTGCCGTCACGACAGCTTCCATAAGCGGTATACCCAACCACCGCCAGTGTTCCGGCTAATATCAATGCCAACGCCGCCAGTGCTATCAATGCTATTCTGGTCTTCATCTCACTTTTCCCTCCTTTTCGTATGGTCTTTCACATCTTTCCTGTTCCACTTCATTTACCATCTCTCCATCACGCAATGTCACGATTCTTTTGGCCCGTCTGGCTATGTCAGGGCTGTGGGTGACCATGATGATGGTATGCCCATCTTCATTCGCCTGCCGAAAGAGATTTATGATTTCCATCCCCGTTTTCTGGTCCACGTTGCCGGTAGGCTCGTCTGCCAGGATAAGCGAGCAACCGTTGACCAGAGCTCTGGCGATGGCCACCCTTTGCTGCTCTCCACCGCTCAATTGGCTGGGTTTGTGCTTCACCCTCTTCTCCAACCCCACCTTTTGCAGTATTTCCACAGCCCTTTTCTCATCAGCCTTCGCTGGTCCGCCGAAGGTCAGGGGCAAAAGCACATTCTCCAGGGCAGTGAGGGAGGGGATCAGATGATATTGCTGAAACACATAGGCTACCTTCCGTCTCCTGATATCAACCAAGTCGTTCTCGCTCAGGTTGTCGATGCGTCTCCCATCCAGGATCACCTCCCCGCTGGAGGCGTGTTCCAATCCACCGATTACGTTAAGGAGGGTGGACTTCCCACTTCCAGAGGGGCCGGTAATGGCTAAGAAACCACCATCTTCTACGTGCATACTGATATCATTCAGGGCTACTACTCTGGCGGAGCCCTCACCATAGGTTTTCGATACGTTATTGATCTCCAGCATTCTGTCACCCCTATAGTGATCTCAGTGAATCGGCTACCCTGATATGAGATGCCCGCAATGCAGGGTACACGCTGGCCACAATAGTCACTAAAATAGCAAGACCGAGAGCGGGCAGCAGGTACTGTGGGGCATAGCTGACAGCCAGGCCATCGAAGATGAGAGGGCCGAGCACGTATGACAGCAATGTACCTGCTATGTACCCTATTATGCCGCCCACCACCCCGACAGCGATAGCCTCGTAGATAAACATACTCACTATCTGTTTGCGTGAGGCCCCCACTGCTTTCATAATGCCAATGTCTTTGATGCGCTCGTGGACAGAGGCCATCATGGTATTCACTACCCCGAAGCCACCTACCACCAGGGTAATGCCGGCTAAGGCCAGCATGAAGCGATTGATCTTTCCCACCAGATTCATTTCAGTTTCCGCTATCTGCCTTACGGCCACGGCACGGACTCCTGGGATAGTCTTGTTGATAGAATCGGCAATGGACTCCACAGGGCAGGCAGAGCACAGGGCGCGAATGTCCATCGAGGAAATCAGCCCCTCCTTCCCAAAGGCCTGCTGAACTGTTTTCAGAGGGGCGAATATCTGATAGTCATCCTGCGAGCCTGTCTCTCCAAGGATGCCGACGATGGTTACATCTTGCCCGTTGATAGCGATGCTGTCTCCTGGATCGACGCCCAGTATGGAGCTTGCCCTGGTTCCCAGTATGGCTTCATTCTGCTGTTCCGGATACCTTCCTCCTGACATTTCCCACCAGCTCTTGATGAGCCTTTCCTGCTCCGGGTTGAAGCCTACTACCATGATAGATGTTCCCTTTACTATTGTGTTCATGTAGAGCTTGGGGGCAATGGTGGCGATATCTCCGTTGTCCTGGATATCAAGCGCATTTCGTATTGCTCCGTCGGCAATCTGTCTGATCTCAGGCAGCTTATCTTCAGCAATGTAGTTCTCCCCAACAGCCAGGCTGCCCAATCTCAAATCTCCCAGCTTCAGATCGACGTCGTTGATGGCTGGCATGACTGTCATGTTGGCGCCGTACTTATCTATCTCACTGTAAATCCTCTGCTCACCGGAGCGGGCCACCGTCAACACGGCCACCACTGCTGCCACGCCGACAGCCACGCCCAGAGCCGTATATAAAACCCGCCGCCTTCTGCGCAAGGTGTCCTTAGCCACTACCTGGAGTAATCTCATTTTTGCCTCTCTATAACCTCTGCCCCTTCTTACCTTCCGGCATGTGGTCTAAAGTGCAGACTACGTGTCGAGATCCTGTCCTTTTCACTTTTGACGTCTGGCTAAGCGGTCTTGGCCTTTGCCTTAGCCTTAGCCAATTGAAACAATACTATGCCTGTCCCGCCGAGGGCGATCCCGGTGACCACCATGAAAATGCCGCTGACAATGGTGACAGTGGTAAGGCCCAGGCTGGCAACACCAAGGTACAGAGAGTTCTCCAGGTTTAGTGCCTGCGTGTATCTAAGTTGATTGATGTTCGTGGGGTCATAGCTTGCTCCACCTGTTACCTCCTTATAGGTTCCATATTGTTCAAGTCGGTGCCCCCTTATGGTATCAGCAGCTTTCTGAGCTTCGGCGGCAGAATCGACTAGGTCCCCCTGAGCTGCTCCTTCGACACCCAACGTAACCTGCTCCTCGCGCATTGCGTTCTTGATAAAAGTGGCCTTAGACTGGCCTTCGACGATGAAGGCTGTGCCCATTGCTACCCCAGCCACCCCCAGAGCCAGAACTGCTATTGCGATATATCGTCCTATACGTGACATTTGCTTGCCTCCTTCTTCAACTATTCAGGGCCACATTTGAGTGCCTACGGTGCTGTCTTTTCTGTGCATCTGAGCAATGGCGCCTTTGCCCAGAACCGGCACTGGTATTGCTATATGATTGCTCTGACTCTGCCATTCTCACCTCCTTTAGGCACCTGTCGTTGCCAGATCTAGTAGATCATGGCATCACCTATATCCGTTCAGATGTCCCGAATGGCGCAGGTACTTGCAGTCTTGCATACTGCACTATATTTACTAAAATGATCAATATCATCAAGTTAGTAATGATTATATCAGGCATTGTGAAAGCTGTCAATACCTGATATATTCCGGGCGAATCCTGCCATAATCGAATGATTTCCTCCATGTGTGCAGTAGTCATTACAGGTTGATTCATTTCATTGGCGTATCGATCCCGATTTGTCTGTAAAGGACGGCTGTATTGCTTGTGTATCCTGTAGCCTGTGTGCGAGTTTGACGTTTGAGAAGGGGATGGCGTAAGATGGATTTGAGATAAAAGTTGCATACAGGAGTGAAGAACTGGCCTAAAGTAAACTAAGGTTTTGGAGGAAGGGGTAGAGTTGGGGTTTGGATCAAGAATTGAGTACGTGGAGGTAGAACATGAAGGAAAAGGTTGAAGCGGTACTGGCTAAGATAAGACCTAATTTGCAGGCAGACGGTGGTGATGTGGAGTTGGTGGATGTCAAGTCCGGTGTTGTAAGGGTAAGGCTCAAGGGTGCCTGCGGAGGTTGCCCCATGGCTGCCATAACTCTAAAGGATGGAATTGAGAGGGCGCTTAAAGAAGAGGTGCCGGGGATCAAGCAGGTAGTGGCTGTCTGAGTCAAGGGTTAGTTTTGCATGGCTGGTCATAGAAGCAAATCTAGATATATTGGTGGTTCGTGGAGAGTATTGGGTGAAGATACAAGACAGAGTAGAGAAGATCATAGATAAAGTGAGGCCTGCCTTGGGTGTTAACATCGTGGAGTTGGTGGATGTTAGTGAGGGAGTAGTGAAGGTGAGGGTGATTCCATCATCCTGCGCTGCTGGTATATCCCAAGAAACGGTTGTGGTATTGCTAGAAGAACAGATCAAGGATGAGATGCCTGAGATCAGAGAAGTAGTTGCCGTAGAAGATTGATGACATGCAAAAAGGGATTGCTTTGGTGAGAAAATGCCTGTCTATGAATACTATTGTCCTGATTGTAATATAAGGTTCGAATTACTCCGACCATTGTCCCGGTCCAGCGAGGGGGCCCCATGTCCCGGCTGCAGCAAGACAGTCCAGCGAGCAGTCTCTTTATTCGCTTCGTATTCTAAAGGCGAGAATGGTATGTCCACTCCTATCGGTGGAGGCTCTTCTTGCGGCGGGTGCTCTTCTTCCAGTTGCAGTAGCTGTGCTGGGTAGTGCGGGATCTTGCTCGCAAGACTTGTGGTGGGGTGAGTGGGTGAAATGGACCCTGTTGGAGCCATGTCTTAGCAACTGAGCAGGGGCGGTTTACTAACCGCCCTCTATGTTTTCTGATTACCGCTCTGCCCGGGGTCCACAAGTTGTAGGGGGCAGACAGACTTCAGTATTTGATAGTCTTTGGGGCAGGTATTTTGAGAACGTTGATTTTAGGTCTGGGGAATCCGATCCGCGGTGATGATGGAGTGGGAATTAGGATTGCGGAAGCTCTGGAAGGCGAGGTCCATCATCCGGAGGTAGAGGTAGCAGAGAGTATTAGCGGTGGGCTGGATCTTCTGGACCTGCTCGCGGGCTATCAGCGGGCCATCATAATTGATGCTATCCAGACCCATCAGGGAAAGCCAGGCCAGGTTTATCGTTTGGGCCTGGAGAATCTGCCTGTTCCTCTCCACTGCTCCGTGGTCCACGACGTCGATCTGGTCACTGCCCTGGATTTGGGCCGCAGACTTGGTATGGCGATGCCCCAGGAGATCGTCATCTTTGCCATAGAGGTAGCTGATGTCACCACCTTTCGCGAGGAATGCACTCCGGAGGTGGAGAGGGCTATCCCTGAGGTTATCAGGCTGGTGCTGCAGGAACTGCGGAGCACAAACTAGAAGTGACCCGGGCAAGCTTGGCTTCAGTGTCCTGAAGGGCAAGGCCAGAAACCGGGGAATCACCATTCGTACCCGGGCAGGCGATTCCTTTTTGTTATTTGTATTCTGGTTTATATCTGACCTGATTTTGTCGTGGTATAATATCGCAGGAGATTGCGGCGTGCTAAAACCATGGACAGGAAGTTTCGGAGAATACCGGAATGCTCTGCATGCGGCAGGTGTTGTATAGAGCAGGGTTCCGGCTTCACCATGATGCCCGATGATTATAGAAGATGGAAGCGTCAAGGGCGACATGATATCCTCCGCTATATCTGGCAAGGCGAAGTGCCTGCTGATTATGATGGGATATGGGACGTATGGATAGACTGGGTAGACCCTGAGACGGGAGAGAATCTGGATTATTGTCCCTTCCTGAGGAAGCTAAGACGGAGTAAGTATAGCTGTGCCATTTATGATACCAGGCCGAATATATGCGAGAGGTTCTGGTGTGAAGGAGCATACAGGATTGGGAAAAGAGGGGCTCCTTTATATACTCATAAGTCACTAATAGAAATTCGGAGCCTGAGGGCGATAGTCCCGGCCTGCGGGATGCCAGGAAATCAGTGATAGGGGATATAGATTCCCGGGGAGAACTGGGCGAAACCTTATGTCTACTTGACAGTTCTCTTGTGCGGGTAACGAATGCTGGACACGACCCAGGAAACCCAGTCCTCAATGCCCTGATGGGTGGTGCAGGAGACCTGGAATATCTGAGCTTTCTGGTTTATCCCTTTGAGTGCCTTTGAGAAGCCTTCCACATCAAATTTGGTGTATGGCAAAAGGTCGATCTTGTTTATCACTACAGCATCTGCGAGGTGGAACAGGAGGGGGTACTTGTAAATCTTGTCATCACCTTCGGGGACACTCAGGATCAGGACCTTTTTGTCTTCCCCGAGCTTGAACTCTCCGGGGCAGACCAGATTGCCCACATTTTCGATGAGCAGAAGATCGATGTCAACCAAAGGCAGATTGTCCAGGGCGTGACCAACCATAACGGCGTCCAGGTGACACTCCCCGCCGGTATTAATCTGAAGCACCGGCACTCCCTCTTCGCTCACCTTTTGAGCATCTATGGTGGAACTTATATCTCCTTCGATAACGCCTATGCGGACTTTGCCCTTCAACCTTCTGATGGTCTCCAGTATGAGGCTGGTCTTACCGGATCCTGGTGAAGACATCACATTTATGCAGGAAACATTCTTGCTCTGCAGCAGCGCATGATTTCTCTCTGCGATCTGGTCATTGGCGCTCAGGATATCCTTTAGAACTTTTATCTCCACGATTACTCTACCTCAATGCTTTCAACATAGAGTTCCTTGCCGGCCGTGATTTCCAGGCTGACATTGTGGCATTTGGGGCAGGACCAGTCGAATTCCTTGGGGGTAAATACCTCTTCGCAATTGTGGCAACGCGCCTGCGTGGGGATTTCCCTGAATGAAAGAGTCGCTCTTTCTGCATTGGTGCCTTTGCTGAGGTAGTCAAAGTAGAACTGCAGGCAGTCGCCGGCAATGCCAGACATTTCTCCCAGAACCAGGTTGATCTTCTGTACCCTGGCCGCACCAGTCTTGTTTGCCTCGTCCAGGACAAGGTCGAGCATACTCTGAGTGATGGCCAGTTCATGCATTTCTGAGTACACATGATAGCATAATGTAGCTGTGGCTTGCGAGGCGCTAAATCAACGAATCGCAGCTAACGCAAAGCGATGATCTGGGTTGCTCGTTCTCCAGAATGTGTTCGGGTTTGAATTATTGAATTAGGGGTAGTAGCGCTGCTGCTTCCTGAGGATAAATCCTGCTATGAGGCCGAGGACCAGCCCGCCCAGATGGCCCTGCCAGGATATGCCAGGGATGAAGGACAGCATCAAAAAACCAACGAGGATAGCTGCCCAAAGTGGAAGAGGTACCACGAAGAACATGAGGGCTTTTGCCTGCGGGCGCAGCACTGCCATTGCTCCCATTACGGCAAATATAGCTCCTGAGGCACCGATAGCTGTAGTGTAACGATCCAGAGGATCTGCCCAGGGTGCATACAGTGCCCAGAGCATGAAGAAGGCGTTCCCCAGCAGTCCACCCAGGAAATATATGGTAAGGAACTTTGCGTCCCCAATTAGCGTTGACAGGTATGTTCCGAAGAAATATAACGTGATCATGTTGAACAGAATATGGAGGATATCGGCATGGATAAAGAGGTTGGTCACAATCTTCCATGGCTCTTCTGTGAAACTTGCTGCCTGCAGTCCGAGACGCCCTTCAATGTCTGGGTTTAGGGTTGTGGCTATGAACAGTATTATATTAACGCCTATGAGGAACCATACAGCGTTCAGGGTGAAACCACGATTCTCTCTCATCTTGCCTTACCGTGTCGCATTGTTCACTAGGATAGAGGAAAAACCAGGTTTTCTCAAGCACGGGATACGATATCCCATGTTTGTCCAGTGGTGAGTACGCATGGGTCTAGAAAACCTTTGATGTCTGCAGCTTCACGTGTAGCCTTGACCTGCAAGCTAAGGTACGGTAGGCGTCTTTCTTGTCCGGATTTGAGCAGTTGTCCAAGTCTGGGTCATTATTGTTGCATCCTGTCAGACCTTGTCAACCAGATCATGGTTCGTAATCGGTTCGTAATCTTGACATCCTCTATGACTGCACCATAAGATTCATCCAACTATTGCAGCAAGATAAAAGACAATGTTAGGCGGAAGAACAACGATCGGTTCACTGGCGTAAGTATGGAAGGCAGAGCGTTACAGATTGAGCGTCATCTACGTGACCCAGTTGTGGGCGATGGAATTCTCGCACCCCCTTACGAAGGTATCGTATGCGAGAACATACGCGCCGCTCTTCGCCTACTCGGTTTTCGAATTCCATCAGGAAAGAGTTACGACGCCGAACTCAAGAACAAAGTGTTAGAGTTTCAAAAAGCCTACAACCACACTAACCAAGATGGCTTGTTTGGTCCTGGCACTCGCCGATTACTCGCTCAAATCTTGGACCAGAAAGCTGGAACGCAAGCCCTGTCAGTTTTGGAGGAACTTAACCGCAAAGTTGCTCCTTTGGTCTTTCTGAGTTATGCATGGGCCGACTCGCCTACAGTCGATAAGATCGATCAGTGGCTGCGTGACAAAGGCGTAAGAATCCAACGGGATACGAGGGATTTTAAGCCAGGGCAACAACTTCCTGATGCAATCAAGGACGCAATCGTGCGTGCTGATAAGGTTCTTGCCGTTTATTCATCCAATTCTAAAGAGAGAGATTGGCCGCGGTTTGAAATCAGCGTTGCTGAACAGAAGGAACAGTCGACAGGAAAAGGAGATCTCATTGTTTATTTAGTGCTAGACGACACACCCTTGCCAAAACACGATCCCAACCGAATTGCGGTCTTCGGGCACGGCAGGACTGTTCGGCAAGTTGGACAAGAACTATTAAGAGGCATTCTTGGCGAAGGGGGCGAGACGCCACGCATTGAGTTCGATGAGAACGAACTACTATGAGTCACAGCCCCATCCGCCTAACACGGCGATGCAGCCGACGCCGGAAGCCGGGCGCGGCTGAAACTCACGTTATAGTCGATCCGAAAATGCGGATGTCTATGTCAGGCGCCAACGTTGCTATGTCATAGACATATCATAGAGGACATATATTAATGAAGAAGCCTGTCATCATTGTAAAAGACAATTTGTTAATGCCAATACTGGCTACAGAGGTCAGAACAAACGAAATACAAATGGAGATGCGCTCTGTCAGTAGTCCTGTGATTCTAAACGGTCTGTTCTTGATGCTGGTGTCCTATATCGAATCCATGCAAAAGGAAGTGTTGACATACTATCTGAAGTACCAGCCGGAGAGAATAGCCAATAACAATAAGAACACGGTTGAGATTGATAAGCAAGTCTTAATAGAGAATGAGGACTTCCATTTCACTGAGCGGTTGGTTTCAGAATACATTGACAAGATGCCATATTGGCAATTCACAGAGATTTTCTATAAAGTCTTGAGAATCAAGAAACCTGATAATGAGCTAAGTATTGAAAACATTAAGAGAAGAAGAAACGAACTGATTCATAGCAACTTGGAAGTAGATTTCAAGAAAGGGACAGCAACTCACATATACATAGATTCTGATTACTTGGCTTACTCTCTAGGCGAGTACATCAACTATTTGGACAACCTCAAGACGGAAATATCTAGAAGATATGATAAATGCACCAAACTTAACGCGCTGAAGAGCTTATGGCACTATACTTTCAGGACCCCGTTGTGTGGTAATTTTGAAGACTATTGGCATATTGATATAGAAAGTGATCTCATTTTTGCGTACAAAATCTCACAACATGAAGGCGGTTTATCAGGCAGTGAAAAGTTCATGCTTGGTATTTGGAGGAGCCAAGTATCGAATTATAAGGTTGATTTCATCAACATGGCATCATTAGGCCAACATATGCAGTTTTGTCTCTACATGTTCTTGAAACTATCGAATGACATTTTCTTGTATCAGGGTGGCGATCTCAAAATGCGATCAAAGCCATGTTGAGTATAACAATGGCGTGCAACTGACTTACAAGGACAACTTTCTTTGAGTCGGGGCTTGGTTCAGAAAGCTGGTTTGTATGTGCCCTACAAGCGGCTGACTCCAAGCGTTAGATTGCATCCATGTCCCATGTCGTTCAATCCACAACTTCAAACATCAAGGGCAACTTTGGTATGGTATTGCCATTGCTGGTACACGGAAGACGTGACTAACATGCGAGTGTGTGTACAACGCCGAAATCACCTATCTACTGTAGTGTCATCGCAATACCTATACAATGGATTCCCGCTTGTGCGGGAATTACAGGGGTAACTTATATTGTTAAGTCTTTTCTGAGACACTACATTAGCTTTTGATGCGTACGCATGGAACGGGAGACATCCCCAACGTTGTCAACTATAATAAACGTACAAAGAACTATTGATGAAAGGAAGAATGAAAGACGACAAATTGCCGGTCTTTGATAATGAGAAGACCCAGGTACTGAAGGGTGGCATGGCACTCATGACCAGGTATCATCCCTTCCTCGAGCTTATGGGTGTCACGGTTGAGTCGACGGACGATGACAGCGTGCGCATCAGGTTTTCCATGCGCGACGACCTGTGCGGGCACCCGGGCCTGCGCATCCTCCATGGGGGAGTTATTTCCTGCATGATTGATGTCTTGGGGGGCGCAGTTGCATCCTGGCACCAGATAAGAGATATCAAGGATCGTCCTGTGGAGGAGCAGCTCAAGAGGATGGGCGCTATAAGGACCATTGACCAGCGTGTCGATTACCTACGGCCGGGCAAGGGCAAGGAGTTCACAGTCACAGGCTTCGTCCTGCGCGACGGCAAGAACGTGATCGTCATCCGCATGGAAATGAAGAACGAGGAGCAGAGCCTGATCGCTACCGGCATCGGCACGTTCCTTGTCGCTTGAGGTAGCGCTGGCGTGCATCTGAGTCGCCACGTTAGTTGCCCAAAACATCATCGAGATAAGTTATCAACCCCCACTCACGTAAGCATGAAATGGCAGACATCCCAGTGTTGCAGTAAGATAAAAGGCAATGTAAGACCCCTAGCTAAATCAGAATCCGACTATGGCAGAGCTATCTCCCCACGAGACAAGATCCGGACATACTGTCTACAACAGGGCGTTACTGTCCATTTACGACTTGTTTGTTCTGGGCTTCCTTTGTCGTTTCATGTGGAAATGCCCTTCGCGTCATCTCTTGGAGCTTTACAATCAACATGTTACTTCAAACCATCTGGATGTAGGTGTAGGTACTGGCCATTTCTTGGATCACTGCAAGTTTCCGAGCGATACGCCTCGAATTGCTTTGATCGACCTCAACACGAATTCCCTTGATGTAACCGAAAAACGCTTGTCGCGCTATGCCCCTGTCACCTACTGCAGAGATGCCCTCGAACCGATCAACATAGACGCTGAACCCTTCGACTCAGCGGCAATCAATGGACTGCTTCATTGTCTCCCAGGCACAATACTAACGAAAAGTGTTGTTTTTGACCATTTGAAGCCCCTCTTGAATCCTGGCGGCGTGATTTTCGGCTGCACGATACTCAACAATGGAGTCAAGAAGAGCCGACCTGCACAGTGGACAATGAATTCGCTGAACAGGAGAAAGGTGTTCACCAACCTTGAAGATGATCTTCAAGATCTGAGAGAAGAACTGTCGAAACGTTTTCGGGATAATGAGGTGAAGGTAATCGGCTGCATGGCCCTATTCTGGGCACGCACATGAAGTTATGACTTGTCCGATTGAGGGTTACCTATTTTCGGTTATGTCCTTCCCTTTTCCAATAGTACCGGTCTTAAGGAAGTTTTCCAATCGTTTCTCCCTTTCTTTGGTGATTTGGTTTCTTCTAAAAGCAATTAACCTATTTCGCAATTTCTTGCTCTTGAATAAAATTCTCATAATCGCAGCGCTTCCGCCAGTTGAGGGATAGTCAAACATTCTATTCTTCTGGTGAAAATCGTAATCTGCACGAAGATACATACCGTTTTTCGCTACAAGGTCACGGAATGTCCAAGTTGCGCAGCGAGTGGCAAACCTATCTGCAATCTGCCATTTCTCCTCCATAGCTCTGTCCAAATCCTCCACTGTTTGACGTACTGTATTTGCAAAATTCGGGTCATTACTATCGCGATCAGCCAGAGCTGCAATACATTTTGCCCCTGTTTTATCCAGGACAGCCCCCAGGTACCAGGCTGCGTTCTTACCCAGAGGGCCCCCTCCAATGGCTACAGCAAAGCTGTATCTACCTTTCAAGGAGGGACGGTGAGCCATTCCCCATGACCGGTCAAGAAATGCTTTCAAGTGACAATCTACCATCCCTGAACTACAACGACCTATGTATACAATACCGTCAACTTTGTGGATTCTCCTTTTTATTGCTTCATACTCATCTTTAAGAACACAGATACCCTCTACTCTAGAATCACAGAGAAGGCATCCAACACAAGGTCCAACCTTGTGATCCTGTAATTCCATGAGTTCCACCTTGTTTCGTGAGTACCTGCGGATAGATTCAACTATGGATGCAGCGGCCGGGTCATCAGATATCCTGTTACCCGTTATGACCAGAATGGTCTTATTGCCGTCTTTCTCTGCTTCGGGACCATTTACATCAAAACCTTTCCCACGGCTCAACGGAGAAAGATAAGCCCGGTCTAAAGGAGCACTTTCTTTAGCGGGAACATATCCATTTTCCAGAGCCCGGTTAATTTTCTCTGCCAGGACCCGACAACTATCCTCGGTTTCCTCATCATCAACGTATCCAAAAAAGGGATTCCCTTCGGCTGATATATCACCAATATAGCCAAAACCCAACTGCTCGCTTACAAATCTAACTTTATCGAGAATATAATCATCGTGGACACGAGCAGATGTCATGACTGAAGCGGCGATTCTACCCGTAAAATCATAACCTTGCTGGGCAAATAGCTTATCAAGAAGATACTGCATCTGGACAGGAACAAATAGAACCCATGCCCCAAAAGTCCAGATAATGGCATCCGCACCCTTCATTTTTTCGACAATCTTAAGGAAGGCAGGATCTGCTTCTGTTGGGTCAGATGATAACCTTGCTCTCGTCACATCTACAAACTCGTAGTCATAATCGAGGAAACGAGACAGGAATAACGCAGTGTACAGACTTGCGCTTTTCTTGCCTGTGGGGCTGCCACATAGGAAAAGCACTTTCTTCATGATATTAGCTGGGATTTCCCATATCAACTCGCAGTGAGCCTACCCAGTAGCTCTTTGGTGTCGACACCGATGATGCATCCATTGCATCCGATTGTCAAGCCTAACGGATACTGTCAATGAGGTCACTATCATAGCGGCTATGTTCAAATCAGTCACCAATTACACTGATTCAGAATCCTCCACCGCCAACATTTCCGAAATGATACACTGCCCCTTGACCGTGTTTGTTGTCAGTTTTTCTCGGTTGAGGCATGATGGTTACCGCTGGTTCGGTAGATGGATATTCATAAGTACAACAGAGACGATATCCCCGTGTTCTCGAAACCCGAAATCACTTATCTACCTGCTGATGCGTACGCATGAAATGGCAGACATCCCAATGTTTGACATGGCCGAAATACTCGGCCCGGATGATCTAAAGCAGCAACCCTAGTACGATGATAACGATGCCTGTGGTTTCTTTATTATGGGATTATGGGTCTTTGCCTGTGATAGACTATCTGCATTGAATCTATGGAATACCAAGAAGCAATCGCTATATTAAAAAGCCTGTTGGACAGGCACTCGCTTGACCCCGCGGAAGAAGAAGCAGTTATGACTGCCATCGGTGTTCTCAGTTGGGCTTCCCTATCTAAGAGCAAAATTAAAGCACAAAAGGCCAAACGAGATAAGAGTGCCGAATGGTAGCATCATCTTAAGTACTCGGTAGGTACGCATGGAAGGGTACACATCCCGTTAAAGATGCGGTCGAGAAATCCTGCTGACAAATTGCTGATAGAGATCAGATAACGGGGTAACAGAAAACGGCAGTCTGAGCACAGAATGGGTTGGAGGGCAGAAACAGGGAAACACCAATTTGAGCGTGAAAACACATCCCGGTACGTCCCTTGATAGACTTGAAATCTAGGCAATCTGTGCTAAGAAATCTAAAACTGCCTGGTTGAACTTGTCTCGGATCTCGACGTTGAATGCGTGGCCTCCTCCCTCCAGTACAACCAGCTTGGCTTTGTCTATGCCCGTTGCCAGTTCCTTCGACAGCTTGACTGGCAATAGAATGTCTTGTTTGCCGACCAGCACCAGAGTCGGGGCCACTATGTGGCTCAGGCGGCCTAGTGCATTGTGTTCGGTGGCGGCAGTCACCTGGTGAGCCAAGGCGTGAGCCGGCTGCAAGTAGGGAGCTGCTGCCATTGTGTCCAGAGCCATCTCAACTATCCCTGAGTTTTCAAAGAGCTTGTCCGTGAAGATGAAGGGGAAAATCAACCTGAAATACGTTCTCGGGCTGACCCCCTCCGTTTTTGCTGCAGCCCATGCTCCTACTGTGTGGTCACTGAAGGGATAATTCCCCGCCGAAGTAGTTGCCAACACGAGGCTCTTCACCCGTTCCGGGTATTTGATGGCAAGCTCCTGGGCGATCATTCCACCCATGGATAGACCCAGTATATGGGCTCTGTTGATCCCTAGAGCATCCATGAGCCAGACTGTGTCATCAGCCATCATTTTGATGGAATAGGGCTCGTCTGGAGCATCAGTACGACCAACACCACGGTTGTCAAACGCTATCACCTGGTACTTCTTCGAGAACTCTGGGATCTGGAACATCCAGCCAGTCAGGTCTGTTCCCAATCCCATTATCAGGAGCAAAGGTTCTCCCTTCCCATGAACCTCGTAATACATGTTGATGTCACCAACTTTGACTGTAGGCATTTTCCCTCCTCGTTTGTGCCAGAGGTCTATCTAAAGGCATGTATGTGGCAATGGCCTTGGACAATACCACTAGGAGCTTGGGTCACGACTGGTATGTAAACCTATTCCCTTCTGTGCGGCCGAAGGCTATACTCCAGGTAAGCGATCCACAGATAGGAGTTGCGAATTGACTTACGCCAAATATAAGCCCTACGTCATAGACGCTGGTTATCTTTTTCCTCCTTCGCTGGCCGATTTCCTGGGTACTGAGGATGAGGTGCATATATTCAGGGAGGTGACGGAGCACTTAGGCATCGCGTGTTTGGACTCAGACTTCAATGGCATGGGGCAGCACCCTTACCACCCCAGAATGCTGCTCCGACTGCTGATGTGGGGTATGGCCAATAGGGTGGTGAGCACTCGCCGAATAGAGGTGCTGGCCCGCAGGGATGTGAGCTTCATCTATCTGTCCGGGAGAGGCAATCCCGACTACCGCACCCTGGCCAGATTTCGCCGGCGCAACGCCGCGGCGATAACGGAGCTATTCAAAGAGACAGTGTTGCTCTGCGCCAGGCTAGTCTAGTGTATCTCTAATAACTTGACAATGATGGGGGTTTGGTTTATACTGTCTGCATGTGGAAAACAACTGACCCCATCGCGTTGCCCCCGGACCAGCAGCGCACTCTCGAAGCTTGGGTTCGCGCCCAGAAAACCCCGCAAAGCATCGTGCTACGGGCCAATATTGTGCTCATGGGCGCCTCCGGGCTGTCTAACAACCGCATCGCTGCAGAACTGAACACCAGCCGC
>JAPLHP010000053.1 GCA_026389585.1 Chloroflexota bacterium
TGGTCAACCGCCCGCTCCGCAGTAATGGACACAAGCCAGGTCCGCATCATCCTTGGCGTAGATCTTACAAAGCCTTTTATGACAAGGGGTGACAAATTCGCTGAACAATTAGGGTGACATTTTCGCTGGACAACAACATAGTGCTTACTGGCCCCCAATCGGCGGATTCTCAAAATGGGTGTCAGGTCCCAGACCACAGTGGGTGTCATCCTTCTGCGGAAGGACGACCTGACCCGTATGTCATTCCCGCGAAGCTTGTCCTCGTGCAAACGGGGAGCGGGAATCCAGGGTCGTAGGGGTGGTTCGCGAACCGCCCTGTGTCTTTGCGAGTCCTTCACTCTGGGAAGGATCCGCAGAAGGGCGACGAAGCAATCTCTACGTTGATGCGGGCGCGGATTAGGGACCCGTCGTCGAGTGAGTCAGTGACGTGCCTATAAGGTATACGCCAGCGATGAACGAGGCACCAATAGTCAGCGCCATCACAAGAGTGGCAATCGGAGCTTGGAACAGGGGGAATCCCCATGGATATAGCCACCACCAGTACAGCCTCAGTGCCAAGCAACCGAGAAGGAGAAGGATGCCCAATATCAGCTCAAAAGTCTCCACGACAGACTATCTCACTGACCTGATTATAGGGATGTGGGGCAGGAGGGTACAAGGCCCCATGACCCATGAGCTAAGAGCTATGAGCTACGTTTATACGGGAGGTTTGCTTTCAGCCTGGGCAGGGCGGCGCAAAACCACGGATTCCAACCACCACCACGCGCACAGAAAGAATATGATCAAACCCAAGAACACTGCCCAATTCGGAAGCTTATGCAGGTCTCCAAAGGTGTACACCACAGCTAGAACGCCGCCTATTAGAATAGCCAGCATCCCCCTGCGGCCAAGATCCCATCCCAAGGAAGACTGGCATTTCGGACATCGCCATTCTGTCCAAACGAAGTCCCCAAACCACAACCGTTTCCACCCCACCGGATTGCCACAGGTCGGGCACTTCTTGTTCCCAAACTGGTACAACGCCGGATTGAACCACGCCATGTTAATACACCATCTTGATCGAGAGAATCATATCACCACCGCCTTCACTGGTCAATCTTGGGACTTTGGGTCGGTACGGCGGTTCGCGAACCGCCCGCTGAGATGTGGGGGTCAGGTCCCCGACCTGACCCAGAAGCCCCGTGTCATTGCGAGGAGCGCAGCGACGAAGCAATCTCAGCTACGAGCCATCAGCTATCAGCCATGAGCTATCCTTCCGCAGAAGGATGACCTGACCCGTATGTCATTCCCGCGAAGCTTGTCCTCGTGCAGACGGGGAGCGGGAATCCAGAGAGGTAGTACCATACCCCCTGGCCTCCACCTGGATTCCCAATTCACGGAGTGAAGGGCGTGGAAATGGCATTAACGCGAAGTAATCCACGGATTTGAGCTGGAGGGGAGCTATCCCAGCTGACTCAGGTCGACGACACACTGCCACCGATGATATTGGATCTCTTAGTGGACTGCGTTGCCATGCTGCTCAACCTGCCCTATCCAATAGGCATAGCCCATGTCAAAGGCCTTGAGGTTAAGAGCCTCTGTCCCTTCCGGCACAGAGGCGCGCACGGCTTCCCTCAGAGCATTGTGGGAAATTAGATCGCTCGCCGCTGCCAAAAAGCCCAGCACGATGATATTGGCCACCACTGGCCGGCCCATTTCGCGGGCCATGCGGGTAGCGGGGATAGAAAGGGGAGCTGGACTTTGAGATGGATCAATCTTTACCAGATCGGGGTCTATAATGACCAGGGTTCCCCTGGGGGAGTTGCGTCCGTAATTGGTGTAGGCTTCCTGTGCCAGGATTACGATCACCTGGGGACTCACTGCGCGTGGGTAGTCTATCGGCTCACTGGAGACCACCACCTCTGCGGTGCAGGAACCTCCGCGGGCCTCCGGGCCGTAGCTCTGGGTTAAGGTGGCAAAACCATTGTCATATATGGCCGCAGCCTTGCCCACGATCTCCCCAAACAGTACCACTCCCTGCCCACCGAACCCGGCTATTCGTATCTCTCTTCTACCAGCGCCGCTCCCTTTCATGAACACTTCCTTGGAAGTCTGCCTCAGACAACCATTATTTCTTCTGTGCCTTGTTAGACACCTGCATGTAATTGTTCCAGAAAGTTGGCCGTTCTATATCGATAAATTTACCCACCAGAATAGGACCACTCATACCTATATCGGCCTCCGAAGGGTCTGCCCCGTTTCTAACCACACTCTTTTCCTTGTAGTAGCGCAATCCGTCTACCCCTTGCCCTTGCTTGTTCAGTCGGCCGTATGCAGTGGGGCAGTGCGCAATTACTTCCACAAAACTGAACCCGGGTTTGACTAGTGCCTCGGCAATGCACCTTTCTAGTTGACGCAAGTGAAACACTGTCCATCGGGCAACGAAGGTAGCTCCGGCAGCAGCTACAAGCCGCGGCAGATTGAAGGGAGGCTCATAGTTGCCATAGGGCGAAGTGGCACTGCGGGCGTCCAGGGGTGTGGTCGGCCCCAGCTGTCCACCGGTCATGCCGTAGTTAAAGTTGTTGATACAAATAACAGTCATATCGATGTTGCGGCGAGCGGCGTGGATGAGATGGTTGCCCCCTATGGATGCCAGATCACCTTCGCCTGAGAAGACCACTACATTCAACTCGGGATTAGCCAGCTTCAACCCGGTAGCGAAGGGGATGGCTCGTCCATGGGTTGTGTGAAAGGAATCCAGCCGGACATAGCCCGCCGCCCTGCCACTGCAGCCTATTCCGGAAACCAGAGCCATCTTGTCCGCATTCAGCCCGGTACGATCGATAGCCCTTATGAAACACCCAACCGCCGAGCCAATGCCGCATCCGGCGCACCAGATGTGAGGCATCCGATCCACCCGGAGATAGGCGTCAATGGGATTCTTTTCTTCACGCCCCGCTTCTGTCAACGCAATGCCTCTCTTATGCCTTCCAGGATGGTCTGGGGTTGGTGCATACCGCCGCCCATGTGTGGCAGGAGCAATGTCTTGGCTCTACCGCCGGCACACCGCTCTACCTCCAACACGATCTGGCCGTAGTTTATCTCGGGAACTACGAAGGCCTTAACCTGTTGTGACAACTCTCTGACACGGTCCTCGGCAAAGGGCCACACCGTTATCAGCCGCAAAAGGCCTGCTCGTATTCCCTCATCTCGTGCCTGCTGGACAGCACGCCGCGCGACCCGGGCAGTTATTCCGTAGGCACAGACCACAACCTCTGCATCCTCTGTGCCCACCTCTTCATAATTTATGATATCTTTCCTGTTCAGTCTGATCTTATCTACCAGCCGGCGTACCAGCCGTTCCTGTGCTGCGGCAGTCATCTCCGGATAGCCCCTCTCGTCATGGGTCAAACCGGTAACATGAAAGCGGTACCCCTCACCAGCGATGGCCATGGGAGGAACAAGATCACTGTCTGGCTGATAGGGCCAATACTTTCCAGGTGGCGCCGTGGGCCGGCGTCGCTGCACCAGTTCTTCTGGTGCTACCCGTCGCATTACCACCTTCTCGCTCATGTGGCCTACTGTCTCATCAGCCATCAGTAGCACCGGAACGCGGTACTTCTCTGAAAGGTTAAACGCAGTGATAGTAAAGTCGAACATCTCCTGGGGTGAGCTGGGGACAATGGCAATGATTTCGTAGACTCCGTGCGAGCCCCACTTGGCCTGCATCATGTCTCCCTGCCCCACCGATGTTGGCAGACCCGTGGAAGGTCCAGCGCGCTGCACATTGACTACCACACAGGGAGTCTCCAGCATCACCCCCAGACCCAGGTTCTCCATCATCAGACTGAATCCCGGTCCTGAGGTAGAGGTCATCGCCTTCACTCCTGCCCATGATGCCCCCAGTATGGCATTCATCGAGGCGATCTCATCCTCCATCTGAACGTAAACACCACCGATCTCGGGGAGTCGGCGGCTCATCCGCTCTGCTATCTCGGTAGCCGGGGTGATGGGATAGCCAGCAAAAAAACGACAGCCTGCACTGATAGCTCCCTCAGCACAGGCTTCATCACCATTGATAAAGAACTGCCCCTCTCGAATACCTTCCTCAGACATCAGTATGTTGAGATCCTCCTCCTCATCCTCTTAGGCCAGCCAAATCGCAAAGTCGGGGCAGATCATCTCGCACAGGCCACAGCCCGTACACCTGTTCTCCTCCGCCACATTGGGGAGGGCATAGCCCTTCGCATTCATCTCATTGCCTATGATGAGTATCCCCTTGGGGCAGATTTCCACGCAGTAACGGCAGCCTTTACACCTATCCTTTTGTATGACTATCCGTACCTTTTTGGCAGGCTTTTCTTCCTGATCAGAGAGCTTTCTCTGTACCGTCATAACAGCACCGTTTTCATTGTCATTTCATAAGGATTTGGCGATCCGAGTGGGATGCTATTGTAGCGCAGTCTGAACTTCCTTGTCGGCAATCTGCCAGGTAGTCATCAAGCCCGGCAGTTGCTCCTGCAATGAGTAATCAGTATAGCAGGGCGATGCTTCTGTGACAAATGTGACGGTACGACGTGTTGTTGTCCAGCGAAAATGTCACCCTAATTGTTCAGCGAATTTGTCACCCCTTGTCATAAAAGGCTTTGTAAGATCTACGCCAAGGATGATGCGGACCTGGCTTGTGTCCATTACTGCGGAGCGGGCGGTTGACCAT